>SKOF01000014.1 GCA_007120155.1 Thioalkalivibrio sp.
AACCGACCAATCCCCGCGCTCCCAGAAACCCTCGGCAGAGGCCGTGCCCACCTGCATCAGCCCCAACGCCAGGCCTGCGAGTACGCTCATCCATTTGATCATGTCTCCCTCCCGTCCGGTTTGAAATGCATTGCCGTGCAGAGCCGCGACAAGGCCACTGACGTCATGATACGAGTCCTGGCCAGGCTCGCTCCCTCAACTTGTGCCCATCGGGCGCTTCGGCAGACGCGTCACCTTGGGATGCAGTGCCTGATCCTGCCCGGGCAGTTTCTGCAAGCATGCACCGGACTGTTCCCTGTCTCCGAGATGCTCCCTCGCCATACGGGGCTCAATGATTCCCGCCCGCACCCGGTCGCCACGAACATCATACCCACTCTGGCAACCTGATTCGGATCTGCGCGCCGTCTCTGGTGTAGCGTGAAGCATGCGGTCCTTATGCGACAGCTTGTGTCGCAGTGATTCGCGATCGGTCTCAGCGGTCCGGCTCACACCTGATATGCTCTCCGGGCAGGGATGCCCGTCCGGGCCGGCGTGAGCCGTCCGTTCGGGCACGGAAACTACCGACTTACCCCAGTGGAGACCACCATGTCCTCAACCCTCCTGCGCCAATGGGCCATGTTGCGGATGATTCCCCGGCATCCGCGCAAGATCACCGTCAGCCAGCTCCGACACGGACTGGAGGAACAGGGGTACGAGACCACGGTGCGAACCATTCAGCGGGACCTCCAGGCACTGTCGGGACAGGGGTTCGCCCTGGTCGCGGACGATCGCAGCCGGCCCCACGGCTGGCAGTGGGCCCGGGACGCGAAAATACTCGATGTGCCGGGAATGGAGCCGCAGACGGCGCTCGCCTTCAAGCTCGCCCAGCAGTTTCTGGCACCACTCATGGCGCCGGCGACGCTTCATGCACTGGAGCCGTACTTCCGCCAGGCGGGTGAGGTGCTGAAGGTGACCCCGGGGAGCGTGCGGCGCTGGCCGAGGAAGGTGCGAACGGTCACCCGGGGCCAGTCACTCATTCCGCCGAAAGGTGATCCGGAAGTGCTTCGGGTGGTCTATGAGGCGCTGTTCCAGGATCGGCAGTTCGAGACGCGCTATCGCCGGCGCAAGGACAACCTGGAGAAGGAGTACGTGGTCAACCCCTTGGGGCTCGTGTTCCGCGACGGGGTGATCTACCTGATCTGCACCCTGTTCGACTACGCGGACATCATGCAGATGGTGCTGCATCGCATGACCGATGCCACGCCCCTGGAGACGCCGGTGCGCCGGCCCCGGGGCTTCGACCTGGACAGCTACCTGAACGATGGCGGCCTGGACTTCCGGCTGGGCGAGGAGATCTCCGTGTGCCTTGACGTGCACCGGGACACGGCACACCACCTGGGAGAGACACCGCTCTCCCGGGACCAGCGCATGAGCGCCCCGGATGCCGAGGGCTGGGTCACCGTCCGGGCCACCGTGCCGGACACCTCGCAGTTGCGGTGGTGGATCCTCGGCCTGGGCGCCCGGATCCGGGTGCGCACACCCAAACGCCTACGGACAGAGATCCGCGACGCCCTGCGCGAAGCGGCGGCGCTTTATCCGGATTGAGACGGGGCGTCGGGACAGCCCGTCAACCGGACACCGCTACCGCTTTCCGGCAGCGCGGCGCCGGATGCGGCTTCGCCTTATCCGGCCTACGGGCTGCGCGGAGTCCCGCCGCAAACTGAAGATCAACTGGACATAGAGGCACATTTCCGCGTCATGCAAGGGGGGCTTGGTGGGCGGGGTCCCACCGTGACTCCCGGCAGCCTTGTGACTTTTCCGCATGGGTCCGCTGCGCTTGACCCATCCTACAAGAGCTATAACCCGCCACAGGTGCCAGACGGTAGGATGGGCTAAGCGAAGCGTGCCCATGCGGATGGCGGGGTCAGGCGTCAGGGAGAAGGCGCGCCAAGCAGCCAAACCTGGCCTCGGGCCGCCGCCACCTCACCATCACCTGCCGTCGTTGTGTTTCACCGCATGGGTCCGCTGCGCTTGACCCATCCTACAAGAGCTATAACCCGCCACCGGTGGCAGACGGTAGGATGGGCAAAGCGAAGCGTGCCCATGCGGAGGCGGGATCGGGCGTCGGCTCCAGGGGCGAGACGGCGATCTCAGACCCCCGCACGAGCCTGAAGAAACGCCAGGATCTCCACCATGCCGCGCGTATCGAGGGCGCAGTATTCCCGCAGCGCCCGGAATATCGCTTCGGCGCCCTCCCCTCCGCGCACGGCCTGGAGCCATTCCCGGGCGGCCTGATCGCCCCGGTTGATGTCCAGGCCCTCGTAGCCGCTGCCGGTCAGGGCGGGCAGGACCTTCTTGATGGAACAGCTGCCGTGCTGGGCGGGGTGGTGCACCCAGAAACCGGTGAAGGGTTCGATGAGGTCCACCAGGCGCCGGTTGAGGCCTTCGAGAAAGTCGGCGGCCTCGGGGAGGGCCTCGGCCAGTTCACGGATCCGCGCCCGCTCGAATCCGGCGAAATAGGCCATGACGGAACCGCGCGGGCCGATGACCCGCAGGGCCTCCACCAGGGCGGGGCGCGGATCGCTGTCCGCGGTCCAGAGGAATTCGTGGTGGCGGGGCGCGGCACCGGGACGGTCGAGCACGTGGACCGAGAACTGGAACGGGATCTGCTGGTAGGGGCGCGTGCCGTCGAACAGCGGGATCGCGCTCGAGATCGTCTCGAAGTCCAGCATGTACACGGGATACTCCAGCGACGCGAGCCAGGCACGAAGCGGCCCGGCCTCCATGTGGAGTTCGCCGGTGCGCAGCACCTCCCGCTGGATGCGCTGCTTCGCGTTCAGCCGATCGGGCGGCACATCGACGATACGCTCATACCCGTCGGCCAGCAGATCGAAGCCGTTGCGGCGATACAGCTCCGTGACGTTGTCTTCCGGCAGATAGGACCAGCAGACGGGGATCAGGGGACACGCATGGGGCTTGCCGCAGTGCGGGCCGATGGGCACCTCGGGCCGTCCGCCAGCAAGCAACGCGTGCAGGGAGGCGAGCGCATCGGGTATGTCGGCGGCCAGGGGTTCGACCTCATGGGTGAGATCGACGATCGTGAAAAGCGCGGCGGGATCCACCGGGCCTTGGCGCACGTAGTCGCTGTTCACGTGAGCGAGGCAGGCGCGTTGCAACGGGACGCCGGCGGCGCGCAGCACATGCCACTGGAAGGCGATGTCGTGCAGGTGCACCTCGTCGGGGCGCGTGACGCTCTTCACCTCGATCAGGGTCCAGCCTTCGCCTTCCGGCACGAGGATGTCGGCGCGGGCGTGGCCGCCTGCTGCCGAGAACACCCCCTCGAAGATCACCCGCCTGTGCGCGAGCAGGTCGCGGGTATGTTGAATCATGTCCTCGATGGATCCGGAACGGGAGACGTCCACGCCATGGGGATAGAGACGACGGGCCAGGGCCCCGACCTCCAGGCCTTGCTCGATGATGGCGCGCCGGGCCTCGTCGGGGGCGGGCACCTGCTCCGGCGCACGGATCTCGCACCACAGGCGCCTGGGGCATTGCCGGCCCGCCAGGAAGGCGGTCTTCGACAGGCCGCGCATCCGGGTCAGGGCCTCGGCGGATGCGCGCAGGTGGTCAATGCGATGCCAAGCGGGGTCCCGGCCACACCGGCGGGTTCGGCGCCCTGCCCGACCATGGTGTTCACGCTGACCTGGAAGTGCCGGATGGCCTGGGATTGCTCCACGGAGACCTCTCGGGATCGCATCTGAAGACGCATTCCCGCACTGCGGGCGGGGTGGCGCCGCGGGCCACGAACCATCAAATTACGTTATCCTTACGCGCGCGGCCGATTGCGGCATGGCCAAGCATATCACGGCGCCTTCGCGCGGCCCGCGACCCGGACCGCGCGAAGGCGCAGGTTCACGAAGCCCGTTTTCTTTCCCGAATTGTCAGGAGTAATCCATGAGTGACGCCCTCAATTACCTGGTCAAGGCCCGCCCCGAGGCGATGACCGGCTACTTCACCTTTCTGAAGAAGGCCGGCGAGCATCTCGATCCCCGCACGCGTGACCTGATCTCCGTCATCACCAAGGTGGCGGTTCAGACCGAGCCGGGGTTCCGGCAGTACCTCACCCGCGCACTGCGCAACGGCGCCACCCCCAACGAGATCATCGATGCCCTGCTGATGGCGTTTCCCGTCCTGGGACTGGCCAAGATCGTGTGGGCCGCGGAGATCCTGCTGGACATGGACATGCCCGAGTTCCGGCCGGAAAACCTGGACGCAGAGCCCGGCTGGCACGACCTGGCGGCCCTGGACGAGATCCCCATGAAGGAAGTGGCCTATTTCGATCGCGACGGACGCAACCTGTTCGTCTATCGCACCGAGGACGATATCCGCGTCTACGACAGCCGCTGCCCCCACCAGGTCACCAACATTCCCCACCTGGCCCTGGAGGGCAAGCGCCTGACCTGTCCGAAGCATCACTGGGCCTTCGACATCGAAAGCGGGGAGTGCGTGGAGATCGGCAACCGGCCGCTGCGCCGCTTCGAGCACAAGGTGGAGCAGGACCGGCTGCTGGCCTACTGGTAAGCGGGTGAAACCGGGCACCGCGTCGAAGGCGTGGTGCCCGCGGACCCTGGGGAATGAACACGAACTCACGGCGGGGCGGGCATCGCGGGCTGCGGGTTATCGTCCCCGCTGATTCGCAGACGATCGCAGGCCGACCACATTCGATGTGGAAGGCGTCGACCGCGTGCTGCCCGGCACCGTGTATGGCGCTGGCGGACTCCAGGTTCCACAAGTCACTGGTCGGCCAGTCATGTGGTACACGTTGCCACACCGGTAGATCCCCGGTGACTCCCTCACCACCTTGTATGCATCCGGCACCGTGAACCCCCCGAGTTCGGCATGGCTTGCAGCCTCGCCGATGAGTTCGTGGATCCGCGTTGCATCGAGCACCCGCTCCCGCTCCAGCGCCCGGGCCAGCGTGGTGACCGTCCGCCAGATGCCCGGCCTTCCCAATGTCGCCCGGGTCTCTTTCCGCAGAGACGCCAGAATCTCGTGCCCGATGACCCGTTTCACCGGGCCGTAGAACTGCATCATGAAGGACAGATCCTCGAGGCGCCGCCCAAGCAGCAGGGCCCGCTCCAGGTCACTCCTGGACCCGAGCGAACGCAGCGGCTTGCCCAGCGCCCTGGCTTCGGCCAACGGCCCCGCCAACAGGATTCTCATGTCGGCCTTGATGCGCTCCAGGCTTTCCAGCCAGGCCGCATGCGCCGAACCTCGACCACCCCAGGGCGCATAGGAACCGGGTTTGCTGCCGACACGGTGCGTACAACGGCCATTGCCCGGATACGCACCGCATACCGAGACCCGGGCAACCTGCCTGCCGACATACAGCGCCATGACGGCGTGCCCTGCTTCGTGGAAGGCGGCGACCTGTATGTGTGTCAGACGTCCTTTCATCGTTTCGCGGCCCAGGCTGTGGGAGGCAGTCGGATAGACGGGCAGTCACAGGCATGCACGCATGGGGTCGGCGGCCTGGAGGCCCTGCATGGGACAGGCTAACATGACCGCAAATGAAAAATCCGCCGGTGCCCAATGCCGGGCTCAGGGGCGAGAGGACCCCGGATGCCGTTCACCCGGACGGCATCGGCGGACATAGCGGGAGCGACAGGTATATCGAGATGGACACGGATTTCGTTGTCTTGTTCTTGGCTGGAGCAGTTGCCGCATTACTGTGGAATCGCCCGGAGATTCGGCCCTTCCGGCTTCTGTGCGGAGTGATCCTCCTTGCCACGGGCATCCTGTCGGTGTCCTGGGTCACAATCGTCCTCGGGATCCTGCTGCTGGGATCGTCTGTCCGATCCGAACTGATACTGCCACGCCATGCCACGACCGAGGCTCAACGGTACAAGGAATGATTCTGGAATGCGGCGGAGAGAGGGATTGTTCGGTGCCGCTGCGCGGCGACGTTCGGGCTCCGCTTCGCTGCGCCCATCGAACCCATCACTTCCATTCTCTGGGGTTCGAACCGCACCTTCATGCACATTCAAACGCAAAGGGGCCCCGAAAAATCCGGGGCCCCTTTGCGTTTGAATATGGCGGAGAGAGAGGGATTCGAACCCTCGATGGGCTTTTGACCCATACTCCCTTAGCAGGGGAGCGCCTTCGACCGCTCGGCCATCTCTCCGAATCCGCCCGTGACCGGCGGTTCAGGCGGCTTAGGATACCCGCCGCTCCATGGCAGGTAAAGTCTCGCGGGTTTCAGTTGCCGGACGCCGCCGGCTCTTCGTCACCTTCACGCTTGATGCGGTCGTAGATCTCTTCGCGGTGCACCGCCACATCCTTGGGTGCATTGATGCCGATACGCACCTGGTTACCCTTTACGCCCAGCACGGTGACGGAAACCTCGTCACCGATCATGAGCGTCTCTCCTACTCGACGGGTCAGAATCAACATAGTCCATACTCCATTTGCTTCAATCACCTGGGTCCAATTGCCGGCGTCTCTGACTCCGGCATTCTTTGCCCCGAACACACCGCTTTTTATGGCTTCTAACGTCCCTGCTGCGGATTCTCCAGTTCGAAGGCGTCGTGCAAGGCCCTGACACCCAGTTCCAGGTATTTCTCGTCAACAACCACGGATATCTTGATCTCCGAGGTGGAGATCATGCGGATGTTGATCCCTTCCCGGGCCAGTGCCTCGAACATCCTGCTGGCGATGCCGGCGTGGGAGCGCATGCCCACGCCCACCAGCGAAATCTTCACGATCTTCGGGTCGCCC
>SKOF01000327.1 GCA_007120155.1 Thioalkalivibrio sp.
CAGTGTAATGCGCCACGGCGAAATGCGGTATGGCATCGCCGTGTATGACCACCACGATCTTGTGATCGAAGGGATCGGCGTCATTGAGCATGCTCAGGAAGCTGGCCCGGTCCAGCGCGCTCTCCATCGCCTCCGCGCCGCCGAACAGGTCATAGACGACCTTCTGTTCGGCATACTCGGACGCCATCTCCGCGGCGCGACCCCAGGGAGCCTCGCCGGCATGGATCTGGACCGGGAGCAGGACGGCCGTCAACACGACGAGTATCCGATTCAGTGTGCTGTACATGGCATATCCTCCGTTTTGGACAGGACCGATATGAATCCGGAGCCGACGAGATGAGCCCACCGCCGATCGCGGCGTCCGATCGGTGCAATGAAAACGGCCCCGGGAACCGGGGCCGCGTTGCCGCTCGGCCGAGCGCTTGTGCCCCGAGCCTGACGATTACTGCTTCTTCAGTTCCGGACGCTCCAGGTAGCGTACGTCGCGTACCGGCAGCGGCAGCGGGTTGACGTACTGGTATCCCTGGGCCTGCAGGGCCGCGACCTCCGGGAATCCGGCGGGCACGATGGTGACGAACCCGTGCATGTCCTCCGCCTCGAATCCGGCCGCCTTCATGGCATTGTTGCACATGCGGAATTCCACGCCTTCCTTGGCCAGCTCGGCCATGCGATCCATGACACCCTGGTACCGGTCATAATTCTCACGGGCGAAGGCGCGCAGTTCCGGTCCGTGCGTCACCACCACGACCTTACCGCCCAGTGCCCGCGAGGTGTTGCGCACGAAGAAGTACAGGGTGTTGAGCTGGTTCGGATCCTCGTAGTTCACGTCGAACACCGTATCGATCTTCGCGTACTCGTGCATGTTGGTCTTGGCCTTGCCGTACGGCGAGGGTGCCTGATCCGCAAAGGCGGACACGGGCAGAATCAGCAGGCAGGCGAGCATGAGTGACTTTGTCAGGGACATTCAGGTATTCCTCCGGTCATTGATGGCTGTTTCCACGCGGGCCTCTTGCGGCCCGCACCGGCGAAGGAGCAATGTTGATGCCATCCGGCGTCTGCCCATGGATTCAGTGACTTGAGGGCATGACCTTGGAGCGGAATGTCTCAAAACGGGACTGCCCTGTATCAGATTGAATCACCCGTCCTCTTCCAGCTTGCGCCGCAACGTGGAGCGTCCGATGCCCAGAACGCGGGCCGACGCCGCCTGGTTGCCGTTGTGCGCAGCCAGGACGCGGCGGATATGGCGCCGCTCCACCTGGGCCAGCGGCAACAGGTGTTCGGGCTCATCCGCCGGGCCCGCGCCGGATCCGGTGGTAATGAGCACCTCCTGCGCGCGAAGCACGGGCCCCGGATGGAGCGCGAAGCTGCGTTCGATCACGTTCTGAAGCTGGCGGATATTGCCGGGCCAGTCATGAGCCGCCAGCTTCCGGATGGCGTCCTGGCTGAGGCCCAGTTCCGGCCGTTCATACTGCGCACGCACACGTGCCACGAAACTTTCCGCCAGCGCGGGAATGTCCTCACGACGCTCGCGCAGGGGCGGAATATGGATCGGCAGTACATTCAAGCGAAAAAAGAGATCCTCCCTGAACTCGCCCGCGCGGACCATGGCACCCAGGTCCCGATTGGTCGCGGCGATCACGCGCACGTCCACCGTGAGGGTCCTCTCGCCGCCCAGGGGCCGTACCTCCCCCTCCTGCAGGACGCGCAGGAGCTTGGCCTGGAGCCGGGGACTCACATCGCCGATCTCGTCCAGGAACAGTGTGCCGCCGTCGGCCTGCTGAAACAGGCCCCGGGCGTTGCTCACGGCCCCGGTGAATGCGCCCTTCATGTGGCCGAACAGCTCCGAATCCAGCAGATCCTCGGGCAGCGTGGCGCAGTTGACGGTGATGTACGCCTTGTCGGCGCGGCTGCTGGTCTGATGCAGTGCGGTGGCCAGCACCTCCTTGCCGGTGCCCGTTTCGCCGGTGATGAGCACGGGAATGTCACGCTGCCGGATGCGCTCGATCACCCCCAGGATGTCTTGCATGGCCTGGCTCCTGGCCACCACGTGCGCGAGTTTCGACTGGCCGGCCAGCTGATCTCGCAGCCGCATGACCTCCTCGCGGAGTGAACGCTGCTCCAGCAGCTTGCGCACCCGAAGCACCAGCTCGTCCGGATTCACGGGCTTGGTGAGGTAGTCGAACGCTCCGAGGCGCATGGCCTCCACGGCGCTCTCGATGGAGCCGTAGCCGGTCATGACGATGCTGCCCGTGTCGCTGCCCTGCTCGCGCAGGAATGTCAGCAGGCTGGTGCCGGTATCATTGCCCAGCCGCATATCGGTGACCAGGACATCCACCCGCCTGGCGGCCAGCAGCTCCCGGGCCTGCGGCACGTCGCCCGCCTCCAGGACCTGGAACCCCTCCAGGTCCAGGTACATGCCCAGGGTGCGGCGCACCGAGAATTCGTCATCCACGATCAGGATCGTCGCCATCGTCTATCCCATGTCCAGCTCGAAACTCATGCGTGTACCCTGCCCCTCGCGGCTGTCGATCTCCAGCCGCGTGCCGTGCTGCGAGAGGATGCGCTGCACGATCACCAGCCCCAGCCCGATGCCGCTCCTGCGCCCGGTATAGAAAGGCTCCGTGGCGAACGAAAGCAGGTGGCGCGGAAAGCCCTCGCCGGTATCCTGCACCGTGAACCGCACGCGCTCGCCCCGGGGATCGGTGCTGATCGTGAGCCGGCCCCCTTCAGGCATGGCCTGTATGGCATTGAGCACCAGGTTCCAGATCACCTGGCGCAACTGGTCGGCATCATGCACCACCGGGCAGGGGCGCTTGTGAAAATCCAGATGCACCCGGATCCGCTCACCCGCCTCCGAATCCCGGCACGCCAGGCGCACCACCTGTTCGACCAGACTCGAGGCATCCGCCGTCTCGAGCCGCAGTTCCTGGGTCCTGGCCGAGTCCAGAAACCCCTGAAGGATCCGCTGGAGGCGCTGGGTCTCTCCGTTGATGATGTCCACCAGCTGCGAGCGGTCCCGGGAGGCCAGTTCCGCGCGCTCCAGGAGCTTCACCGAATTGATCACCGCGGACAGGGGATTGCGGATCTCGTGGGCCATGTGGGCGGCCAGTTGGCCCGCGTAGGAGAGGCGCTCGGCCTCGATGCGTTTGGCGTGTTCGTCGCGGGCCTCGGCGGAGAGGGCCTCCAGGGATTTGACCATGCTGTTGAAACCCGCGGCGAGGTGACCGATCTCGTCGCGGGCGTTGACACCCACCCGCACGCTCAGGTCCCCCTGCCCCACGCGGCTGGCCGCCGCGGTCATGGCATGCAGATCCCGGGTGATGTGCAGGGAGATCAGCCAGGCCACCACGCCGCCGATCGCCATGGCGAACAGAATGAAGATCAGTGCCTGGTTTCTGCGTGCCGCCAGGAGCCCGTGCATCTGGGCCATGGACATCTCCAGATATACCTCGCCCACCACATTGCCCGAGACCTCGATGTCCCGGCGCAGCCGCAGCAGGAGGTCCTCCCTCGACGATGCACCCGCCGCGGCTTCGACCACCGCCCGGCCCACCGCCTCCGCCTCGGTGCCGGCGAGCACGAAGCCGCGGCGGTCGATGATCTGCGCATGGGTCACGTCCGGGTGCCGGCCGACCCGGTCGATCACCTCCGCCAGCGAGCCCAGATCCTCTGTGAGCACCGCGTTGGTGGTGGCCACCGACAGCAGCACCGACAGGGCCTCGGCGCGATTCTGGGTGTCCGTGCGCAGACGCTCCGATTCGGTGGTCAAGGCATGCCAGACGAACACACCCATCAGCAGCGCATGCACCAGCGCCACCGACATGATCAGGCGGAAACGCAGGGTGCGCGTCAAGGGCACACGCGGATCGGTATCCCCGCTCCCGGCGGGGTGTGTCCCGCTGTCTGCAGACATTACCGAGAGCGTTGCGCGATATCGGCTTCGCTGGCCACCGCGAAACCTTCGTAAAAGCCCAGTGCATTGAGCACCTGTTGTCCCGCGCCGTGATTGTGGAGTTCCACCAGTATCTCCACCAGCGCGGCGGACACGGCCTCGGGCACATCGTCACGCACTGCCAGCAGCATGGCCGCCTGGGGCGGCGTCTGCTCCACGATCTGTAACTCGCTGCGCACCGCCTCGGGCATGGATCGCAGTGAAGGCAGGCAGGTGCCGCTGATGTCCGCCCGGCCGCTGTGCACGGCGAGCAGTGCCGAATCCTGGGAACCGAAGTACTCCACATCAAAGTCGTCCAGGGAAAGCCCCATGGTGCCAAGGTGCTCGCGCAGCACCCGCGCCGAATAGGCCTCTTCGGACGGCAGCGCGAGGCGCAGGCGGCGCTCGCGCACGGACTGATCAAAGGAGGGCATGGCGCGATCCTGGCGGGCGACCAGGATGCCGTTCATCCCGTCCCCCGCCAGACGGGCCACGACCCGGTAGCCGGCCTCCCGGGCCTGGGGGTACAGCAGGGGGTTCAGATAGACCAGGTGATAGTCCCGGGCCTTCACGCGCTCCACGAACTGCCGATATCCTGGCGCGGTGACGAACTGCACCGGATGGGCCAGGCCCCGTTCCAGCACGTCCGCCAATGGCAGGAACATGCCGGCCAACTTCGAAGGGCTCTGCCAGGGGATTACGCCAAGGCGATAGTGCTCCGGGACTTCCACGGCCTGACGCGGGTCGCCTGCCGCCGCGCCAAGGGGCACCGCACCCAGGCACGCAAGCAGGATGAATCCGATCCAGGTACGTACAAGCGCATCCGAAAGACCGTCCGGATGCAAAGCGACATGCATCATCATTCTCCTGGGTTGACCTGCCATGACTGCGGTTGCGTCGAGTGTATCAGCCATCCCGGGCAATGGCGGCATCCCCTGCCATGCGGGTAGGAGCCGGTGCGCAGGCGTGATATGCTGCGGCGCAGCATCCCGGGCGTATTCAAACCTCGAACAGCATGCCTCTTCAAACCTACCTGCAAGCCGTGCAGCAGGATCATCTGGACTATGACCCTGCCCAGGAACGGGCCGTGGTCAGCCTGCAGCGCATCCACGATGCCGTGCGCCGCCCTGCCCCGCGTGCGGGCCTCGTGGCCCGCCTGCTGGGCCGCGAGCCCCCGAGACCTTCCGTCCCGGGGCTCTATCTGTGGGGCGGCGTGGGCCGGGGCAAGACCTATCTGGTGGATTCGTTCTTCGAGCAGTTGCCCGTCGACAACAAGCTCAGGCTGCATTTCCATCGTTTCATGCAACGGGTGCACGAGGAGCTGAAGACGCTTCGCAAACAGCCCGACCCCGTGGATATCGTCGCCCGACGGCTAGCCGAGGCACGCGTCGTCTGCCTGGACGAGTTCTACGTCTCCGACATCACCGACGCGATGCTCCTGCACAAGCTTCTGGCGGGCATGTTCGAACACAAGGTCACCCTCATCACCACCTCCAACATCCCCCCCGACGATCTCTACAGAAACGGCCTCCACCGGCACCTGTTTCTCCCCGCCATCGACCTGATCAGGCAGCATCTGGAAGTCCTCCACCTGGACGGGGACACCGATTACCGCCTGCGCTCCCTGGAGAAGGCCGAGCTCTACCATGCACCCCTGGACGACGATGCCGACAGGCGCCTGACCGAGGCCTTTGACGCCATCGCCCCGGAACCCGGTCATGCGGGCGGGCACGTGGAGATTGTCAGCCGGCGCATTCCGGTGGAGCGCGTGGCCGACGGAGTCGTCTGGTTCCGATTCAGGGACATCTGCGACGGCCCCCGCAGCCAGCTGGATTACGTGGAGATCGCGCGCATGTTCCACACGGTGCTGGTGTCCGATGTGCCCATGATGGATGAGTCCATGGAGAACCCGGCCCGGCGCTTCATGGCCATGGTGGACGAGTTCTACGATCGCAACGTCAAGCTCATCCTTTCCGCGGCCGTCCCCCCTGAAGACCTTTATCAGGGCAAGTGGCTGTCCTTCGAGTTTCAGCGCACCCTGAGCCGGTTGCATGAAATGCAGTCGCGTGCGTATCTGGCACAGCCGCATCTGCCCTGATGCCATCCTCCCATGGCGGGCGACAACCCGTTTCCCCCTTCTGTTCGAGTCGTGGTGTTGTGAATCCCGCGGCTCGTCCGGACCAATGCGTTTGCCAGCCCTGATCGGTGCAGTTAAGGTGGACAAAGGAGGTCCCATGCCTGAAGGATCCGCGGCTCATACGTACCGATGTGCCGGGTCCGTCCGGCACCGTCGGCGTTCAACGGAAACGCGCAGTCCCATGCCTGTCTGCCGCCCAAGTCTGCTCTTGTTCCCCGCCCTGATGGGCCTGCTTGTCCTGGGCGGCGGGTTGCGTGCCGACACCGGGGTGCCGCCGGCACCCGAGCCGGCCCAGATGCGCCAATGGGTCGACGAGATGAAGACCGCGCCGCGCGGACCCTTCTGGCGCATCCGCTGGTTCTGTGCCGATGGCACCATCCTTCCGCCGGAACCCTACGCCTGCCGACCCCACGGCGGCGGAGTCCAGCACGGGGAGTGGAGCGAACGCACCCGGGCGATCCGCGACCAGGGCTATCTGATCGCCACGCTGCTGGCGGGCCTGGAACCCGGGGACTTTACCGGCCCGGACGCGCGCCTGGACACGTTGCGCCAGATCCTGCTGGAACGCTTCCTGATCCGCAACGACGACGGCTGGGTCTTCCGCCAGGCCCGTTACTATCGCGGTGCCATCCAGGTGGAGGACGAGTACGCCTCCGCGCGCAGGCTGCTGCTGGCCATGGTGGACGATCCCGGCTGGCGCGATCCGGCCCGCTACCTGCTGCTGCGCGAGGCGGCCCGCCTGTTGCCCATCGACGCCGAACAGCCGGCCACGGTAACGGTGCGCCATCTGTCCACGCAGATCGCCGAACAGGATCCCGGATTCCAGGATCTGCGTATCAAGCTTCACGGCATGCCGGATGCCGGTGACGCCCAACGGGTACGTGATTACGCGGCGCGCCAGGGACTGCAGGAACTGGCCGATGCCTATCGCAGCCTGGCGGCGGCACTGGATGCGCTGTACGGGCCGCAGACCGCCGTCGACCGGCTGGAGCGGCTGATGGCGGAGGGCGGCGGGTCGCGCCTGCGGGCCGCCGTCGCCGATGCGGTCGGGCAGTTGAACGAGGCCGCGGATCTGGAGGCACGACTCCACCTGGCGGCGAGTTTCGCGGGGCAGTGGCGCGGCCTGTTTCAGGAAGACGAGACCCTCGCGCCGGCGGACCGGTTGCGGCTCCTTCAGGCCGGCCTGGCCATGGAGCACGAGGTCTATGCGGTGGGCAACTGGCTCATGGAGGCATCCGCCGGGGCCGACCGCCTGGCCCGTCTGAACTGGTTGCGCAGCTTCGGGATGTCGCTGTTCGCGGCGGGATTGCTGTCGGAGCGGCAATGGCAGGCCCTGGACGCGCACATTGACGAACTCGTGCAGGACGACGCCCTGGACGCCGAGGCCTATTTCACCGGGATGCGCTACCTGTCGCGCGTGTCACAGTGGGCACAGCGGGCACTGGAGTTTCACTTCGAGCCCACCGTGAACCTGTGGTCCGACATCACGCCGCTGGGGGTGCATTTCGTCCCGGACACCCTGCGCGGCGGCCCGTTGCTGCCTTACACGCGTACGCTCGACGTCCTCCTGCAGGACGCCAATGTGCTTGCCGGTGTGCGGCAGGAACTGTTCGGACGGGAGGTTGCCGGCGGTCTGCGGCCGCTCAACCCGGGGCTGGCCCGGGGCGTGCTGCTGGAGGCGCCGGAGGACCCGGCCGCATTTCGCAGGGACGGCATCTACCTGCTCCCCTCCACCACTCCGGAGCTGCCGCCGGTATCCGGCATTCTGACCCGCGGTGAAGGCAGCTCCCTGTCCCATGTGCAGCTGCTGGCGCGCAACCTCGGCATCCCCAACGTGGTCATCGACGATGCACGGATCCCGTTGCTCGACCCGCACATGGGCGCCCGGGTGGTGGTGGCGGTCAGCCCGCGCGGCGGTGTGCGCATTGCACCCGACGGTGTCCACTGGGACGAGGTCCTCGGGGCAGAGGCGCTCGCCCCGGAGGTGGTCATTGCGCCGGATCTCGGCAAGCTCGACCTGCACGCCACCGACCTGTTGCCCCTGGAAGCACTCCGGGCGGAGGATGCGGGACGCCGTGTCGGTCCCAAGGCCGCCAACCTCGGCGAACTCCGGCACCATTACCCGCAGCACGTGAACCCCGGCGTGGTGATCCCCTTCGGCGTGTTCCGCGCCATGCTCGATCAGCCCATCGCCCCGGACGGACCGGCTGCCTACGACTGGCTGCGGGACGAGTACGCGCGGCTGCATGCCATCGCCGACCCCGCACGGCGGGAGGCGGAGACGCGCGTCATGCTGGGAGCCCTGCGCAACTGGATCGAGACCACCGACCCGGGCGATGCGTTCCGCGCCCGGCTGCGGGAAGCGCTGGAAGAGACCTTCGGCAGCGCCGATACGCCCGGCGTGTTCGTGCGCAGCGACACGAACGTGGAGGATCTGCCCGGCTTCACCGGCGCCGGCCTGAACCTCACCGTACCCAACGTGGTGGGCTTCGAGTCCATCGTGCGGACCATTCGCAGGGTGTGGGCCTCGCCCTTTAGTGAGCGCGCCTATGCCTGGCGCCAGGCGCACATGCCGCGGCCCGAACATGTCTATCCGTCGGTGCTGCTTCTCCAAACCTTTCCCTCGCAAAAATCCGGGGTGCTGGTAACGGCGGATGTGGACACGGGAGACAGGAACTGGCTGTCCATCGCCACCAGCGAAGGCGTGGGCGGCGCCGTGGACGGGCAGGCTGCCGAGGAACTGCGCGTGCATCGCGCCACCGGCGAGGTCCGCCTGCTGTCGCAGGCCAGCGCGCCGCTGCGCGCCGAACCGGTGGCAGGCGGCGGGATGCGCATGGTCCCGGCCAGCGGGCGCGAGACCGTGCTTACGCCGCACGAGATCGATCGGCTGCGCGCCCTGGTCGACGACCTGCCTTCGCGCATGGAGATGCCGTCCGGCCCTGACGGCACACCCGTGGCCGCGGACATCGAGTTCGGATTCAGCGACGGGCGACTCTCCCTGTTCCAGATCAGGCCTTTCGTGGAAAGCCGGCGCGCGCGGCAGAGTCAGTATCTGATCGGGATGGATCTGCCCGAGACCGCCCGTGAACGGATCCCTGTTGACCTGCGAGCACCACCCCTGTCCATCGCCGTGGAGCGATCCCTCCCGTGAAACGCCCGCTCCTCATGCTGCTCGGAGGCGCGCTGGCGCTGTCACTCAATGGCGCCGGCGGCTATCCCATCGATGCCTTCGAGGAGACCGGTATCGCCCGGCTGGAAGGCTACCGGCTCGCCAACCAGGGTCAGATACCTGGCAACCGCCTGCTGCCCGGCGCCCTGCTCGGCAGCAGTCAGATCCGGTTGCGCCTGCGTGATCGGCCGGATTTCGAGGTTCCCGAACCCGATGCGGCACTCGCGAGCGATATCGCCCGTCTCCTGGGTGATGCGGCAACCGATACCAGCGTCAGCGTACTCGACCTCAGCGACCCCGATTTGCCGCTGTATGCAGAACACAGGGGACAGACACCGTTGATTCCCGGCAGCGTCGGCAAGGTCATGGTGGGCGTGGCGATGCTGCAGGCCCTGGCCGATCTGCATCCCGATGACATTGCCGCCCGCAAGAGGCTGCTCAGAAAGACGCAGGTCACGGCCGACCGGCTCATCCGCCACGACTCGCACACGGTACCCCTCTGGGGGCCGGAACAGCAGCGCATCACTCGCCGGCCGCTGCGCGAGGGGGATACCGCGAACCTGTGGAGTTATCTGGACTGGATGATGTCGGCGAGTTCCAATGCGGCGGCGAGCACGGTCATCAGGCAGTTGATGCTGATACGCCACTTCGGCCGTGACTACCCCGTATCCCCGGAAGAAGAATCGATCCTGTTTCGCGAAACCCCGGTCGGAGAACGCGGCGAGCTGCTGCGGGACAGTCTGGTGTCGCCGCTGGCACGCAACGGGCTGGATACGGAGAGACTGCGCCAGGGATCGTTCTTTACCAGCGAAGGCAGGCGCCTGGTGCCGGGCTCCGGCAGCGTCAGCACGGTACGCGAGCTGATGCGCATGCTGGTACGTATGGAACAGGGCCTGCTGGTGGACGAGTGGTCGAGCCTGGAGCTCAAGCGGCTGCTGTACATGACTGAGCGGCGTATCCGTTACGCCTCTTCGCCTGCGCTCAATGACGCGGCGGTCTATTTCAAGTCCGGATCACTCTACCGGTGCGAACCCGAAGAGGGTTACACGTGCAGGAGATACCAGGGCAACGTCATGAACCTGATGCACTCGGTGGCCATCGTCGAGTCACCGGCGGGCGAGCCGCGGCTGTTTTATCTGGTCACGCTCACGTCGAATGTGCTGTACCGGAATGCCGCGGTCGAGCATCAGACCTTTGCGACCCGCCTGCATGCACTGATCAGAGCCCGGCATGCCGAACCGGTTGCCCCGTGATAATCCTGTCCAGTTCGACGATGAGATTGGTGAACCATTCACCGCCGTTCGGATTCCGGGCCAGCGCCACGGCGATGTAGGTGCGCCCGGCGTGCTCGACGATGGCACTGTCGGCATGCCATTCGCGCCAGGTGCCGGACTTGCGGTAGACCCGCGCCTCGGGGGCGCCGGCCAGCAGGCCCTGAACGAACTTGTGCCGGATGCCGGGATCGCCAAGCATGCCCTTCATTTCCCGGGACAGCTCGGGCGACACCAGCCGGCCGGTCTCGAGCATGTAATAGAAACGCGCCACCTGGAAGGCGGTGGCGCCGTGAGAGAGATTGTGCAGTGGATCACGCTGGTAGGCCGCGCCCCGGCCGTATTCCTTGCCGACCCAGAGTCCGCCATTCATGTTTGCATCGTAGAGTCGGTATTTCGGTGATCTGAGCAACTCGTTGATATACTCGGGCCCGACCCGCCGTATCATCTCGGTAGCGGCCGTATTGGACGAGCGGCGGATCATGTCGGTCATCAGCCGGCGGTTCTCGGCATCGAGCGGGAGTTTCCCTTCATGGATGCGTTCAAAGGCGGCCAGCAGGATGGCGATCTTCGGCAGGCTGGCGGCATACATCATGTCGTGTCCGTTGACATGGGCCAGTCGGGGCTTGGCGGGGTCGGTGATGTCGACCAGGGACACGGCCAGTTGCCTGCTGCGGACCGCGGATTCCAGGTTCAGGCGCTGGAGCCGTTCCTCCAGTTTCGCCTG
Source organism: Thioalkalivibrio sp. (assembly GCA_007120155.1). Lineage (GTDB taxonomy): Bacteria > Pseudomonadota > Gammaproteobacteria > Ectothiorhodospirales > Ectothiorhodospiraceae > Thioalkalivibrio_A. The sequence goes on from SKOF01000327.1 coordinate 11,236, forward strand.
GAGGGCGGGGTTCACGGCATCACGCAGGGCTAGCGTCTGTTGCGGAGGCGCGGCATGGGCTGCTATCAGCAGTCCCAGTGAAACGCCTGTCACCAGCAGTAGTCTGAACAGCATGAAGCCCCTCGTATCCGGTAAACGGCCGTCAGGAGTCTGATTCAAGGTGGGAACGCGGGGATGATGCCACACAGCCCGAATGCAATGCAATGATTGAACGCCTTAATCGCAACGCATATCTCCTGCGCGGTGTGCTGCTGTTCACAAACTTCTTCCTGATCATTGCCGCGCTGTATCACCTCAAGCCGGCGAGCCGCTCCATCTTCATCTCTTCGCTGGGCGCCGATTATCTGCCCTATGTGTGGATCGCCACAGCACTGGCGCTCGCCATGACCATCGGCCTCTACCATCACCTGATCGCGCGCTTCTCGCGCTTTCACGTGGTGCTCGGCAGTTGCGCCATCGTCATCGCCGCCCTGTTCATCTTCTATCCGCTGGTCAGCGACAGCGGATTCGTCCAGGCCTTCGCGTTCTACATCTTCGTGGACATGTTCAGCGTGATCATGGTCGAACAGTTCTGGAGCCTGACGAACACCACCTTCAGCACCAGCCAGGGCAAACGCTGGTACGGCCTGATCGCGACCGGTGGGCTGGCCGGCGGCGTGGCCGGCGGCAGTGCCTCAAGCCTGCTGATCAGTCGGACGGGGCTGGAAACCATGGACCTGCTGCTGGTGGCGGCCGGCATCATCGGACTGCTGGTGTGCCTGACCCTGCTCATGGGCAGACTCGGGCTGTACCAGGAAAAGCCCGGCGTGCGAAATCATCTCGATGTGGCATCGCGCGACTGGCGCGCCATCCTGCAGCACCGCTACCTGCTGATCATCGCGGCCATCCTGCTGCTCGCGCAGGTGGTCGAGCCGCTGATCGAGTACCAGTTCATGAAGGTGGTCGAGGAGAACATCGTCGGTCGGGACGCGCGCACCGCCTACCTGGGTGCCTTCTTCAGTGTCATGAGTGCGGTGGCCATCGGCATCAATCTGCTGATCACCCCGCTGGTGCATCGCTGGTTCGGCGTCATGGCCGGGCTGTTCGCACAGCCCGTGGCGGTGATGATCGGCAGCCTGTGGTACATGTCCCAGGCCACGCTTCAGGCCGGCGCGTTCCTCAAGATCGCCGACCGCGGCCTGTCGTACTCCATCAACCGCGCGTCAAAGGAACTGCTCTACGTGCCCATCGAACCGCTGCTCATGTTCCGCGCCAAGGCATGGATCGACATGTTCGGCTACCGGATGTTCAAGGTCCTGGGCTCGCTGCTCATCCTGCTGCTCACCCAGTGGCTGCCCTGGACCATCGACGCCGCCCAGCTCGGCTGGCTGGTGCTGGGCGTGTGTCTGGTCTGGATGCTCGCGCTGACGTATCTGGGCAGAGAGTACAAGGGGATCCTGGCGAGGGCGGCCGCAATCCGGGTGCCTGCATGAGGTTGGCACACCGTCGCCCCGCCCGGGCGAAACGGCTGGGATTCCATCAACCGCGCCGATAAGTGCCCACCAGCCGGTTCATGCCGATGACCATGGGTTCGATCTGCGCAAGCAGCTCCCAGAGGGTGAGGCCCGGCTTGAGCTGCGTCTCCCGGTCGAGGGCCAGCACCCAGAAATAGTACCGGTGCTGCCCGTGACCCGGAGGCGGCATGGGCCCTCCGTAGCCGGATTTGCCGAAGTCATTGCGCCCCGCTGTGAAATCGGCCGTGCCCTCGGCCAGACCGATCGCCGATGCGGGAATGTTGTACAGCACCCAGTGCACGAATCCGTACGTGCCGCCCGATGACAGCAGCGGCGCATCGGGATCGTGGCAGATCACGGCAAAGGAACGCGCCCCCTTGGGTGCCCGGGTCCAGGACAGCTCCGGCGAAACATCGTCGCCCTCGCCGGTATGCCTGGCCGGTATCGCGTCTCCCTGACCGAAGGCCGGGCTGGTCAGCTGCATGTCGGACAGTGCAAACCCCATGGCCGTCTCCTCGATGATCCCGTGGCTGACCTGAAAACCGTACGCCTAACCCGAAGGCCGGTGCAAGGATGCGGCCCGCCCGTCAAACAAAGCAGCCAGGGCATCCCGCGCCGGCTCCGGCCACGGGCCATCGGGTCCCTCGACCCGCGCGCCCTCGCCTGCCACCTCACCGATGTCGGCACAGGGTATCGACGCGGCCTCCATGGCCTCGATCACGCCGGCCGCATCTTCGGGTGGCACCGTCAGCAGCAGGGCGCCGGAGGCGATGGTGGTCAGCGGGTCCAGGCCGAGCATGCCGCACACGCGGGCCGCCAGGGGCGGCACGGGAATCGCGGCCGGCGTCACACGCAGGGTTCTGCCGCTCGCCCTGGCCAGTTCCCACAGGGCCATGGCCACGCCGCCCTCGGTGGGATCGTGCATGGCCGTCACACGGCCCGCCGACAGGGCGATGCGGGCGTCCTCCACCACGCTGATCCCCGGGTTGTCGGAGAACCGGCGGGCAGTCTCCAGCTCTCCGGCCGTCAATGCGGGATGCAGCCGGTCGGCGAACTCCGCGGCAAGGATCGCCGTGCCCTCGATGGGTACGCCCTTGGTCAGCAGCAGCCGGTCGCCGCTGCGGGCGCCCCGGGGCGTCACCAGCCGTTCGCGCGCAACCTCGCCCAGCAGGGTGCCCGCTGCCACCGGATGCGTAAGGCCGTGGGTCACCTCGGTGTGGCCCCCGATCAGGGTGATACCGAGCGCCCGGCACACTTCCCCGACTTGCTCCATGATGCGGATCGCCATGGCCGCGTCGGCACGCTCCTCCGGCAGCAGCAGGGTCACCAGCAGCCAGCGCGGCACGGCGCCGGTGGTGGCCACATCGTTGGCATTGACCCGCACCAGATAACGGCCCAGGTCATCGGTGACAAACGTCACGGGATCCGACTTGCAGACCAGCAGGCGGTCGCCCAGGTCGATCACCGCGCAGTCGAGTCCGACACCGGGGCCCACGATCAGGTCGGGGTGCTCCGTTGGCGCGGCGCGCAGGAGCTTCTCCAACAGGGCCGGCGGAAGTTTGCCGACCGGCAGGTATCCCGGATCCTGCGTGTCGTGTGCCATCAGCGTAGATCCTCCGTCCGACTTCGGGTTTGCGCGCACCCCCGGCACCGGGGGCTCTCCCGAGCATACGCGGAAAAACCGCATCCGCCATGCCCGCATTGTCTGCCATCCTGTCCGGTGCTAGCCTTCCGGCGGTACTCAGACAGGTGAACACAGCCCCGTGGCAAAGACCAGGCGCAAGACCCCCCGCAGGACCGAAACGCGACCCGCCCCGGCTCCCGCGGCGCGCGCGCCCGAATGGACGGTCGTGGGCCTGGCCACCGTGGGCATGCTCATTACCGCGTATCTGACCCTGGTGGCATGGACCGGCGCGGGTCCAGCGCTGTGCGCCGAGGGCTCGGGCTGCGACGTGGTGCAGCAGAGCCGCTGGTCCCGGGTGCTGGGCCTGCCGGTGGCGCTCTGGGGCTTCGGCGTGTATGCGCTGCTGGCGCTGATCGCCTATGCCGGCGCACCCCGGCTGAAACGCTGGCGCCGGCTCTGGATGATCGCATTCATCGGCCTGTCCATCAGCGCTTACCTGACCGTGATGGGCATCGTCGCCCTGGATGCGGTCTGCATCTGGTGCCTGTTGTCCCTGGCCACCATCACTGCCCTGTTCATCTGGCTCACCTTCAGGCGCCCTGCAACGGCGCCCGGTGTGCCCTGGCTCAACTGGTCGCTGAGCAGCGTCGTGGTGGCCGCCGTGATCGTGGGTACGCTGCATGCATACTACAGCGACCTGTTCAGTCCGCCCGAGGACCCGCGCCTGGAGCAACTCGCACTGCACCTGGACGATACCGGTGCGCGCTACTACGGCGCCTACTGGTGTCCCGCCTGCCAGCAACAGAACCGGTTGTTCCGCGGTGCATACGAGCACCTGCCCTACGTGGAATGTTCACCGGACGGGCGTCACGGACGCCCTGCGGGCGAGTGTGTCACGGCGGGTATCAGCAACTTCCCCACCTGGATCATCCGGGGACGCCGCTACGAGGAGATCCTGACGCCGGAGGAACTGGCCCGCCATTCCGGCTTCGACTGGCAGGGTGCACGGAGAGACTGATGCATCGCGCTTTTCAGGTCCTGGCGCACGCCGTCACCGGATGCTTCGCCACAGGAGGCCCTCATGGGCAATCGACTGACCCGTATCTATACCCGCACCGGCGATGACGGCACCACCGGGCTCGCCACCGGCAACCGCGTTGCCAAGGATTCGGCGCGGGTGGAGGCCATGGGGGATGTGGACGAGCTGAACAGCGTGATCGGCGTGCTGCTGGCGCGGCCGGTGCCCGCGTCCTGCCGGGAACCGCTGCTGGACATCCAGCACGACCTGTTCGACCTGGGCGGCGAACTGTCCATGCCCGGGGAATCGCTGCTCGATCCCGACCGGGTGGCGTGGATGGAGACATGTCTGGATGAACTCAACGGCACGCTCCCGCCCCTCAAGGAGTTCATCCTGCCGGGGGGCGGAGAGGCCGCCGCTTTGTGCCACCAGGCCCGGGCCATCTGCCGGCGCGCCGAGCGGCGCCTGGTACACCTCGCGCGGGAGGAGCCGGTCACGCCGGTCGCGCGCCGGTACCTGAACCGCCTTTCCGACCTGCTGTTCGTCATGGCCCGCGTGCTGGCCCGGGAGACGGGGGAAGGAGAGGTGTTGTGGAAAGGTGGAAGGAAGAAGGATGAAGGCTGAAATCGACGGACGGCAGCCGCGCCGTCGGGGTATGCAATACGCATCGGCCAACAAAAAACCCGCACAAGGCGGGTTTTTTGTTGGCAACCGCTTTCACCGGCTGCCTGCTGGAGATGGCGTCCCCACGGATACACGTAAGTTGGCCGGTTCTCAAGGCAGTAACGGCGTGTAGGGTAAGGCGCTTGGTCCTGATCTCATCTGACCTCACACGCCATCACTTCTGATCTGTGGCAGCCCTCCTGTCTACCCCCGTTTTCGGGGCAACCATGAGATAGAGCGCCGGCACCACCACCATGTTCAGTGCAGTGGCGCTGAGCAGCCCACCCAGGATCACCCACGCCATGGGTGCCTGGATCTCGGTACCCGGTTCGCCCAGGCCCATGGCCAGGGGAATGAGCGCCAGGGCTGCCGTCAAAGCGGTCATGAGAATAGGAACAAGGCGCTCCTGGGAGCCCCGTTCGATCACTTCCCTGAGGGGCAGGCCCTCGGCGGCCAGGTCACCATAGCGGCTCATGAGCAGCAGGCCGTTGCGCACGGCGATGCCGAACAGGGTGATGAAGCCCACCAGGGCCGCCACGGTCATGACACCGCCCATCAGCCAGACCGCCACGACACCACCGATCAGGGCGAGCGGCACGTTGGCCATGACCACCAGTCCGAGCCGGGGGGAGTGCAGCGACACGGCCAGCAGGCCGAGCATGGCCAGCAGCACCGCAGTCCCTACAATGAGCAGCGTTCGGGTGGCCTGGGCCTCGGCCTCGAACTGCCCGCCGAACTCCAGGCGATAGCCGGGCGGAAGTTCGAGCCCCCTGGCCAGGGCTTCGCGTACCGCGTCCACGGCACCGCGCAGATCGCGTCCGGCCACGTTGGCGCTCACCACCAGGCGGCGCTCGCCGTTTTCCCTCAGTACCATGCCGGCCCCCCGTTCCACGCTCGGGACCACCAGTTCGGAGAGGGTGACATGGTGTCCAGTGGGCGTGAGTACCGGGATGCGGCCCAGCGTCTCGAAATCGCGGCGTGTCTCCTCCGGCAGACGGACCACCAGATCGAAGCGCCGATTGCCCTCGAACACCTGTGAGACCACGCTGCCCCGCCAGGCGCCTTCCACCAGTTCGGCCACCTCCCCTGCCCCGAGTCCATAGCGCCCGATTGCCTCGCGATCGGCCCGCAGGCGCAGCTGCGGCACTTCGGCCTGGGCCTCGGCGGACACGTCCACCAGTCCGGGGATGCCCTCAAGCCCCGTCTCGATCTCCTCACCCAAGTGGCGCAGTTCCGCCAGGGACGGGCCGAACACCTTGACGGCGATATTGGCGCGCACGCCCGAGAGCATATGATCGATGCGATGAGAGATGGGCTGCCCGATGTTGAAATTGGCCCCCGGAAATCCGGCAAGCAGGTCGCGCATTTCTTCCAGGAACACGGCCTTGCCATCGGGCAGGTGACCGAGGCGCAGGTCCAGTTCGCTCATGTGCGGCGGCTGGCTGTGTTCGGCCTGTTCCGCCCGGCCCGTGCGTCGAGCCACGGACAGCACCTCGGGGCGCTCCAGCACCGCCTGTTCCACCGCACGCGCCAGGCGCGCCGATTCCGCCAACGCGGTACCCGGCGGCGTGACCATCTCGATGGTGAGGCTGCCCTCGTTGAACTCGGGCAGGAAGGACCGGCCAAGCTGGGTAACGCTCACCACGGTCAGTACCGCCAGCAGCAGTGAGGCGCCCAGGACCCAGGGGGCATGCCGCATCGTGAATGTCAGCACCGGTCGATAGGCAGCCCGCAGGGCGCGTACCGGCAGCGGTTCTTTCGGCGTGCGCAAATCCCGGGCCCCCGCAAGCAGATAGCTGGCCAGGACCGGCGTCAGGGTCAGGGCCACCAGCAGAGAAGCGGCGATGGCCACCAGGTAGGCGATGCCCAGGGGTTGCAGCAGGCGACCTTCCACGCCGCCCAGAAAGAACAGCGGCAGGAACACCAGCATGATGATCACCGTGGAAAAGACCACCGGCCGGCGCACTTCCACGCAGGCGTGATAGATGACGCGCCCGGCGGGCTCGGGATGCTCCCGGGCGCTGTTTTCCTTGAGACGCCGGTAGATGCTTTCCACGAAGATGATGGCATCATCCACCAGTGCGCCGATGGCGATGGTCATGCCGCCCAGGGTCATGGTGTTGACACTGATGCCAAGGGCCGTCAGGGCCAGTAGCGCCGCCACCAGGGACAAGGGGATGGCCAGCAGGGAGATCAGGGTGGTGCGCAAGTTGAGCAGGAACAGATACAGCACCACCACCACGAACAGGGCCCCGTCACGCAGCGCCTTGCCCACGTTGTCCACCGCAAGTTCGATGAAATCCGCCTGTCGGAACAGATCGGGGAACAGTTCGAGGCCTTCCGGGAGCTGATTCGCCAGGGCGTCGAGACGTTCACCAATGGCCCGGGTCAGCGTCAGGGTGTCGGCCCCCGGTTGTTTGGACACGGCCATCACCACGCCCGGATCACCATTGACCCCGCCGTCACCCACGGGGATGGCCGGTCCCATGCTCACCTGCGCCACATGCCGTACGCGCACGATGGCGTCCCCGCGCACGGCCACCACCGCTTCGCGGATGTCACCGAGATCCGTGGTGCGGCCGAGAAAGCGGATCAGGTAGTCCTGGCCCGCCCGTTCCACCAGTCCACCGCTGGCATTGCGGTTGGCATCGGCCACGGCCCGGTTGATCATGGCCAGATCCACGCCGTTGGCGCGCATGCGCTCCGGGTCCACCAGCACCTGATACTGACGCACCTGTCCGCCCAGGCTCACCACCTGGGCGACGCCGGGCACGGCCAGGATTTGCGGCGCGATGAGCCAGTCGGCCGCCTCGCGGGCCTGCATCAGGTCGGCGGGCGCGCGGGCGCGCAGGCCCAGGTACAGGATCTCGCCCATGATGGAGCTGACCGGACCCATCTGCGGGGTCTCCACCCCGTCGGGCAGCCCGGTGACCTGACCCAGGCGCTCGGCGACAACCTGCCGCGCCTGATAGATGTCGCGGCCCCAGTCGAACTCCACCCAGACGATGGAGAATCCCGGTACCGACTGGGAGCGCACCCGCCGCACGCCGTCGGCACCGTTGACCGCGGATTCGATGGCGAAGGTGACCTGGCTTTCCACCTCCTCGGCGGCCAAGCCGTGGGCCTCGGTGAGCACCGTGACGGTGGGCGCGGTGAGATCGGGGAACACGTCCACCGGCGCCTCACGGGTCATCCAGACGCCTGCGCCCAGGGCGGCAATCGCGAGCAGGACTACCAGCATGCGGTTGGCCAGAGACCAATCAATCAATCTGTCGAACATGTTGATGTCTCCGGTTAGTGGGCGTGGCCGTGACCGATTTCACCGGTCTCGCGTCCCGCCAGGAGAACCGCATAGGCGCCCTCCACGATCACCCGTTCACCTTCTTCCAGACCGTCCAGGACAGCGACCCGCCCCGTGGCGCGCGTGCCAAGTCGGACGAGACGACGCTCGAAGCTCTCGCCGCCGTGCTGGACAATCACCACCGCCATGCCGTCATCATCCAGCACGACCGCCTCCGGCACCGTGAGCAGCGTCTGCCGTGCGCCGGTGGCCAGGCTGGCGATCAGGGGAAGCCCCAGGCTCAGCCGTGAAGTCGGATCAGTGTCGTTGTCTACCTCGAACACCAGGGGCAGTGCACCCTGGTCCAGCTCCAGGCCCCGGAACACCAGGTTGCTGTCCGCGGGCGTTGTCCAGGCGCGTTCACCGGGGCGGCGGATACGCAGATCCTGGGGTGACTCCAGCAACGCCAGATCCTGGGCGGGGACGTGGACGCGCACCCAGACACGGCGGTCGTCCAGCACGCGAGCGATACTCGCTCCGGGTTCCGCCACCTGCCCGGGGACGCCATGGCTTGCCACCACCACGCCGTCCAGCGGTGCACGCAGGGACAGGCTTGTGCCGCCCTGGGGCGTGGTGCCGCGTGCCTCCCTGAAGCGGGTGACGGCGGCTTCGTGCGCGCCCAGCGCGGTGTCGTGCTCGGCCTGCGCCTCGCGCAGACGGCGCTCGGACACCACGCCGTCGCGCACCAGCACCCGTACGCGCTCCAGTTCACTTCGGGCCAGCGCGAGGCGCGCTTCAGCGGCCCGCAGGTCCGCTTCCAGCTGCGCGATGTCCTCGAGTCCGGCCAGGGGCGTGATGGCCGCAAGCACCTGCCCGGCCGTGACCTTCATGCCGGGTTGCACCCAGGCACTGCCATCTGCCGCGCGCAGGGTGCCGCGCATGGGTGCGACCACCTCCGCCTGTCGACCGGGCACCGCTTCCACCACGGCAGGCATGCTCAGGCGCGGTGCGATCTCCCGGGGCACGACGAACTCTCCGGAGAAGGCCATGCGCCACTGCTGCTCCTTCAGAAAGGTGATGGTGCCCTCGTCATCGTGGGCGTGACCGTGGTCGTCATGGGTGCCGGCACCGTGCGGGTGATCGTGACCATGGGCGTCGTCGGTCCCATGTTCATGTCCATGGGTTTGCGTCGATTCGTGAGGATGCGGATGCCCGTGATCGTCATGGGGTTCTGCAGTGGGGTGCTCATGCCCGTGCTCATGTCCGTGCTCATGCCCGTGGCCATCACCATGGTCATGGCCGTGGCCCGGGTCCGAGGGCACGCG
>SKOF01000418.1 GCA_007120155.1 Thioalkalivibrio sp.
AGCCCATTCGTGCAGGTGCATATTGACGGTGAGTTCCCACAACAGGGCGCTAGGGCTGTCATCACTCTAGCGAGCCTAGAGGCCGCCAAAGCCCGGTATGACGACACCCCGGCAGACGGGCCGCCAACACTCGGTGTGGACGTGGCGCGATTTGGTAGTGACGAGAGTGTGATATTTCCACGGCGCGGACGCAAGCTGTTTGAGCCGATAGGCTTCCGCAGCATGGACGGTGTGCAGGTAGCAGGCGAGGTGATGGCGTATGTCGAGCGTGAGCGTGATGCCGAGCGTATCAGCAAAGGGGAGCGCGTGACTTGCAAGGTTGACGTGATCGGCTATGGTGCCAGTGCCTATGACCACCTGAAGCATAGCGACAGGGCGGAGCAGCTTGGTATTGAAGCGGTCGCTATCAACGTTGGTGAGCGGGCCACCAGTCGGCGTGAAGAGGGTGGTTACTCGAAGTTGCGTGATCAGCTTTGGTTTGGTTTGCGCGATTGGCTGGAGGATGGCGCCATACCCGCTCACGCGAAGTTTGAGGCGGAGTGTGTGGCAGCGAGTTACGACTTTGACACTCAGGGACGCTTCAAGGTCAGTGGTAAGGATGCCTTGCGCGAGATACTGCACCGCAGCACTGACTATGCGGATGCGGCCGCGCTGGCGGTGTATGAGGCGCAAGCGGCCGCTCCTTACTCGTCGTCCAAAGTAGGAAAGCGCGTTTAGATGCCCACTCCCGAGCGTGTCGAATTCCGCGACCCCCACATCCGCTCCATAGCGTCGTGGTCGCCGAAGGGCGCTAGAAGTGCCCTGAATCTGCTCATGAACGGCCAGTTGTCCCTGGCCGCTCAGTTGGCGGATGCGATTCTTGCCGATGACCGGGTGCAGGCGACCATCGACACGCGGGTCAACGGCGTGCTTAGCCTCCCGATGGACTTTGCGCCGGTGGATGAGGAGTCCGACCGTGCGCGGGTAGTAGCGGACGATCTCGAAACGGACTTCTGGACCATGTTCCCAGAGGATGCGCTCAACGAGTTGCAGACGTACGGGCTCATGCTCGGAGCATGCCCGGCGGAGCTCGTGTGGGAGACGGGCGGCGGGAAATGGTTACCTCGGCTCAAGGTGTGGCATCCGAGCCTGCTGACCTGGGTGCATGAGGAGCGGACCTGGCGCATCCGCACCGAGCAGGGCGGTGAGATGCCGTTCACGCCTGGTGACGGCAAGTGGCTGCTGTACACGCCGTACGGCCCTAAGCGGCCGTGGACGAAGGCGCGCGTGCGGAGTCTGGCGATCCCGTTTGTAGCCAAGCAGTACGCGGTAGGCGATTGGCAGCGGCACTCAGAGATCGTCGGCGGGGGGATTCGGAAGGGCAAAGCGCCGTCCGGTATAAAAGACGAAGACCGGCAAGCTTTTTTGAGCGATCTTAAAGACCTTGCCTCTGACGCCGCCATTGTCCTACCTGACGGCTGGGATCTGGAGCTCATCGAGTCGCGGGCGCAGAACGCGGACGCTTTCGAGAAGCTGATCGAGTGGGCGGATACCGCCATCGCCATCTCGGTGTTGGGTCAGAACCTTACCACCGAGGTGGAGGGCGGTAGTCTTGCAGCCGCTCGTGTGCACGAGAATGTCAAGGGTGACCTGATCCGCGCCGACACCGAGGGCCTGGCGACAACGATTCGCCGGCAAGCCATCCGCCACTGGGCCATCTTCAACTATGGTGACGAGGGCCTAGCGCCGTGGCCCAAGTGGCAGTCGGACCCGCCTGAGGACCAGAAGCAGTTGGCGGAGACCATGAGGACATTCGGTGAGGGCCTCACGAGCCTGCAGAATGCGGGGCTGCGGCTTGACCTACCCGAGTTGGCGCGGAAGTTCGGAGTGCCGCTCGCGCAAGAGGAAGAGGGTACAGACGACGATGAGCAGATCGGCCAACTGTTCCAATACCACTTCGAGTTCGGCGTCATTACCGTCAACGAGGCGCGCGCCCGCCTTGGCCTGCCGCCAATCGCGGGGGGGGATAGGCCGGCGGAGCGGGTACTGCAGGATCCCATGGCAGCCAGCTTGAAGTTTGATAGGGACGCGGGCACAGAAGGTAGCGGATCTGGTAGACATTTTCGACTCGCCTCCGGCGACCGTCCCGCGGACGCTCCGGGCTTCGTGCGCGGGCAAGTGTTTGCAGACGCGTTGGTCGACCAGGGCAAGGAGCGCTTTGCCGAGGTGCTGCGCGGGCAGGTGAGCGAGGTACTGGACGTGATTCGCCGCTCACGGTCATATGACGAGGTCAGGAACGGCCTGATCCGTCTGTACCCGAACATGGATCACGAAGAGCTCGCTGAGCGGCTGGAAGCCAGCCTGGTGCTGGCGGATCTGGCGGGACGGTTGGGAGAGGTGGAGGACGGGGGCGCGTCAGAGTAGAATGTGGTATCAACATCTCCATCGACGTCGAAAAGGGCATCGCTTTCGATGCCGACGGTTATGAGCATCCAGCCGTCAGGCTGCTAATTGACGGCGAGACGGTCGCTTGTTACAGGCTTGAAGACCGCGACGCTGAAGCCGACGCCGCCGATCCGCTGATCCGGGACCTGAGCGTCAAGCCCAAGACCAAAGCGGTTCGGATTCCGGAAGACGAGTTCTTACCCCTGATCTAGGAGGTACCCATGGCCTGGCGCGTCACTGCCGATCCGCTGCGCTTCGACGAAGCCGTGGATTGGTTCCAGCAGCGCGTACAGCTGCCCGACCCGGCCTTCCGCGCCCTATCCGATAGCGCGCGCCGGCGCGCCTTCTGGGTCGCCGGGGCTGTGCAGGCCGACGTGATCGAGAGCGTCTTCGACGTGCTCGACCGTGCGGTTGACGAGGGCGTTTTGTTCCCCGACTTCCTCGAAGAGGTGGGCGAGAAACTGGAACGGGAGTGGGCGGGCAGCGTCGCAGATCCGGGCACGCGCCTGGAAACGATCTACCGCACCAACATCCAGGGCTCCTATAACTCCGGCCGCTTTCAGCAGCAGCGTGACCCCGACGTGGTAGCAGCGCGCCCCTACTGGATGTACGATGCGATTTTGGATGACCGCACGAGCGAGATATGCGAGGCGCTTGACGGCACGATTCGAGAGGCGACGGATCCGTGGTGGGACACCCGCTACAGTCCGAACCATTGGAATTGCCGAGCCTCTGTCCGTTCCCTAACCCGAACCCAAGCGGAACGGCGCGGCGGTCTGACCCGCGAGCCGACCGATGTGCTGCCCCTTGAGCAGTTTCGCGCCAGTCCGAGCTTGGATGAGTGGCAGCCGGATACGAGCCAGTACCACCCCGAGATCCGCGCGGCGCTGGAGGCGAAGGCGGGGATGGGATTGTGAGACCGCCTCGAATAATCGTTCTCCCCTGGGCCCCGCGAATCGCGGGGTTTTCCTTTTGGAGGTAACACGTGAACATGCCAACCACCCACCCCGCCATTGGCGCCTCCGTTGATCTACAGGCGCGCGGTAACGACCCGCCAAACGAGTTTCGCCTCTTCGAGTTCGGCGAGTACGCCGCCCGGTTCATCGATGGTAGCGAGGTGCGAGGCACCTTCGATCAGGCGGCGGGAGAGGAGGTGCTCGCGCACTGGCGCGAGCGCGGTCACGACCTGGCGATTGACTACAACCACCGCTCGCTTGAGCCGGGCGTTGATGAGCGAGTCGCCCGGGCCGCCGGAAGCTTCGATCTAGAACTGCGCGACGACGGCCTGTGGGCGGTGAACGTTCAGTGGACGGAGGCGGCTGAGCGCTACATTCGCAGTCGCGAGTACCGGTACGTTTCGCCCGTCTGGAACCAGGTGGACGGGAAGCCGGTCGAGATTTTCAACGTTGCCCTCACGCCGAACCCGGCGATGCTCAACTACCTGCCCCTCGTGGCGCACGCGCAGGATGTCAACCCAAACCCTCAAGGCCCGGATGACCGGGAGAAAGGACACGACGAGATGAAGACTATTTTGGCTGCACTCGGCCTGAGTGAGAACGCCAGCGAAGCTGAAGCCGCCACCCGCGTGGCGGCATTGCAGGAGTTCGAGGCGGAGGCTCTCAAAGCGACCGACAGCGAGAGCCGCAAGGCGGCGGTGACCGCCATGGCCGCACTGGCGCCCTTGCGTGAGTTCGAGGCCGAAGTCCTCAAGGCGACAGCTTCTGAGACGCGTGAAGCTGCCCAAGGCGTCCTCAAGGCATGGCAGGAAGCGCATACGCAGCTTGCCGACGTCCGTCAAGAGCTGGAGGACATTAAGGAGTCCAGCGCCAAGGCGGAGCGCGATCAGATGATCGCTGGTGCGATCAAGGAGGGCAAGCTCGCGCCGGCCCTCAAGGAGTGGGCGGAAAGCCAGCCCATCGACACGCTGAAGTCCTATCTCGCAGCGGCGCCCGTGATCGTCAAGGGCGAGGTGCGCGAGCCGCAGCGTGACGAGTCTGTAACGATGTCGCAAGCCATCGACACGGTGCGTGCCGAACTCATCAAGCAGGGCCAGGAGGTTCCAGGCCCGGTTGACCTCGCGGTAATGGCACGCAAGCGGTTCCCGCACTTGGCGCAGAGCAGCTAGGAGGTAGCTGATGCACGTTTCTGGACAAAAGGTTTCACTACTGGCCGGCGCTGACATTGAGGCGTTCCGGCTGGTCACGATGGGAGCTGCCGACAACACGGTAATCGCGGCGACCAATGACGGGGCGCCACTCTTTGGCGCCACCGAGTTCAAGGTTGACAATGGCAACGCCGCTACCGTTCAGGTTGGCGGCATCTTGAGGGTCAAGGCGGGCGGCGTGATCGCGCGCGGTACATCCGTTACCGCAGGCGCCGCTGGTGTTGCCGTCGCGGCTGATCCTGCCGCCGGCGCCAACGCCTGGGCGGTCGGCTTTGCCCTCGCCACTGCGGCTAGTGACGACGAGATCCCGGTGCTGTACGCACCGCACGTCATCCACGGGGAGGCCTAATCATGGCTGACAGATTCACCTTCAATCCTGACGATGTCCACATTGAACAGGCGCTGGCCAACATCAGCCAGGGCTACCGGAATGAGGAGACGGTGTGGCGCGAGGTTGCGCCCATTGTCCGAGTCGAGAAGCGGTCGGACAAGTATTGGGTCTTCGATGAGGCCGAGCACTTCGAGACCGGCGAGGATGAGACCGCGCCGAACGCGGACGCTCGCGAGCTGGTGCTTCGGCACAGTGACGACAACTACAGCGTGACCGATCATGCGCGCGGCACGTGGGTGCCCGTCGAGGCGATCGAGAATGCGGATGACCAGCTTCGGCCTGAAGGCCGCGCGGTTGAAGGTATCCGTCGGCGCCTGGAGTTGCGGCACGAGTTGCGTGTTGCCAACAGGATGTTCGATGCTGACACGTACCCGACCGACTTCAAGGTCACATTGTCGGGCACGGACCAGTGGAGCCACGAGGACAGCGACCCGGTCGCTGAGATCACAAACCGTTTAGACACGCCGCTCCAGCGGCCTAACCGGCTGTTGCTCGGAGTGGACACCTGGCGGACCTTGCGGCAGCACCCCAGTGTCGTTGCGGCCGTGTTCCCCGCTGGTGGGAATGCTGCCCAGGGTGGCCTCGCCTCATTGCAGCAGTTCGCTGAACTGATTGAGGTGGAGCGGGTCATCGTTGGTCGCGCGCGGCACAACACGGCGGCGCAAGGCCAGACGGCTTCGCTCGCTCGCATCTGGGGCAAGCACGCGCTGCTGTACTTCGTCGAGCCGGCGCCGCAGCGCGAAACCGCTACGTTCGCCGTGACCTTCGTCGAGTCCATGAGCAACATCGTGAGGGACTTCGACCCGAAGAAGGGGCTCAAAGGCTCCGTCTACGTCAAGGACGGCTGGAACGAGGACGTCAAGGTTGTGAGTGGCAAGAGCGCCTTTTTCTGGGAAGATGCCGTCGCATAGATCTGAGGGAGGGCCATGCCCAAGTACCGAACCAACTGGCATTTCAAGCATGACGGCGTCGAGCACCCGCCCGGCGCCGTCATTGAGCTTGATGAGGCGGTGGCGCGGCCAAACGTGGGGCGGGCCTTGTCGCCCCTCTCCGAGCCTGAGCCAAGGGCGCCACCTGAGCCGCCGCGCCTTGACGACCTTACAGTAGTCCAGCTCCGGCAGCTCGCTCAAGATCATGATGTAGAGCTGCCCTTCGACGCTCGTAAGGCGGACATTGTAGCGACACTCGAAGCTGCCGGCGTCGAGCCGGAGTAACCCATGCCCCTGTACCTGGAGGACGACGAGTTTACGGAGGGACACCTCCCTGGTGACGTGGCTCAACGTTCAACTCCAAGCCAGCGCCATCAGCATGTCAGTGCCGCCTCCAGTGAGGCGGACGGTTACCTTCGCACGGCCGGCTACACGTTGCCGCTTAATGAGTGGGGGCCCGACCTGCAGACCAACGTCGGCGCAATCGCCGCCTACCGGTTGGCGGTCACGCTAGGCTTGCTGCCCGAGCCGGCGCAACAGTCCGCCTTGTACCTGAACTTCAAGGCTGCGATCCGCTGGCTCGAAGGTGTGGTCGACGGCTCGATCACTCCGGACGTGGCGGCACCTGGCGTCGTGCCGGGGCAGGGTCCGAGCATCAAGAGCGACGAGCGGAGGGGGTGGTAGCGGTGCGCTCTACACTGCGCATCACCAAGAAC
>SKOF01000230.1 GCA_007120155.1 Thioalkalivibrio sp.
CGCCCGGGCGTATGAGGAGCGCTATGGTGTGCCGCTGGCCCGGGTCTACGAGCAGGCCGCGGAACTCGTGCGCATGGGCCAGCCGGATACCCTCATCGAGGACATCGGCTTTCTGTACTGCGAGGGTGCCAACGCCAGTGCGGCTGCCGTGGCCTCCTACTACGCGGATAACCCTGATTTCGATACGCCCGCGCTGCTGCCCGGGATTGACCTGCAGGTACTCGTGATCGCCGGCAGCGAGGACACCACCGTGGCCGATCTGCCTGAACGAATGGCGGATCTGGAGGGCGAATCCCACATCCACCATGCGGTTGTGGACGGGGCCGAGCACTTCTTTCGCGACTTCTTCGCCGACGATGTGGCCGATCTGGCAGCGGATTTCATCGGCTGGTAATCCGGCCCTGACGGATCGTCGAACACGCGTGCGTCGAAGCAAGGACTCGGGGAAGGGGCGCATGCGCGATTCCCGCTGAACCTGCCCGTGCGTTTCCCGTATGCCTCGCATCGTTTGCAGTGCATGGTTCCGGTCTCCACATGAACACGCACGGTGTGTGGAATGGCGTCGGTGTCGACCGGATGTCCCGGGTCGTTCGGGCTGCACGCACTCAACCGTTCCGCGGTCCTGTGCTATGGTGGAAAACGAGTGCATTGCCTCGGCTCGACGGCGGCATCCGACCGCCATTATCCGTGCACGTCCGGTGGCGGACTCTCGCATCAGGAGCCGGCTGACCGGCCCTCGTTGCCGTTGCGCGATCACACCGATCGACTGATCGGTCGGCAGCCCCGGATCCGGCGCGGGTCGGGCGAAAGGCTGTCACCGACGACCGGAACGAACAGTCTCACCGGTGGACCACTCACTGAAGTACAGGAGGGTTTGGCATGGCGAGCCAGCGCATCGATTTTCCCGGAGCGGACGGACACACACTGGCGGCGAGACTGGATACGCCGCCGGGAGAACCACGCGCCTGGGCGCTTTTCGCGCACTGCTTCACCTGCGGAAAGGATATCCGCGCGGCGAGTCGGATCGCGGCCGCGCTGACCGCACGCGGTATCGCCACGCTGCGGTTCGATTTTACGGGGCTCGGGGCGAGTGAGGGAGAATTCGCCAATACCGGTTTCAGTTCCAACATCGCGGACCTTGTTGCTGCGGCGCGTTTCATGCGCGAGAGCGGTCGTCCGGTGTCCATTCTCATCGGTCACAGCCTGGGCGGCACGGCGGTCCTGGCCGCCGCCGGCGAACTGCCGGAGTGCACTGCGGTCGGAGTGATCGGCGCCCCTTTCGATCCGGCGCATGTACTCGATCACTTCTCGGACAAGCTGGACGTGATCGAATCCGAAGGGGAGGCCACCGTCACATTGGCCGGACGCCAGTTCCGGATCCGCCGTCAGTTCCTCGAGGATGCCCGGGACCAGAATCAGGCAAGGCACATCCGTCAGTTGCGGCGTCCCCTGCTGGTCATGCATTCCCCCCTGGATGCCGTGGTGGACGTGGACAATGCCCGGCAGATATTCGAGCATGCCAGGCACCCCAAGAGTTACGTCTCACTGGACGATGCCGACCATCTGCTCAGCAAGCCCGAGGATGCGGAATACGCGGCGGGAGTGATCGCCGCGTGGGCGGCCCGTTACCTGCCGGACCGGGACGGTCCGGCCGATGAGGCCGGCGCGAACGGTGGCGTGACGGTGAATGAACTGACGCCGGACGGCCTTGCACAACAAGTGCGGGTGGGCCGCCATCGGATGCTCGCCGACGAGCCGGAGAGTGCCGGCGGTACCGACATGGGTCCGGGCCCGTACGACTACCTGCTGGCCGGGCTCGGGGCATGCACCTCCATGACGCTACGCATGTACGCCCGGCGCAAGGGGCTGGACCTGACCGGTGTGCAGGTGAACCTGACACACGACAAGATTCACGCCAGGGATTGCGAGGCGTGCGAGACGGAAACCGGCCGGCTTGACCGGATCACCCGGCACATCACCCTGGAAGGCGAACTCTCTGACGCGGAGCGCAAGCGGTTGCTGGAAATTGCCGACAAGTGCCCGGTGCATCGCACGCTCCAGAGTGAGGTCGAGATACTGACCCTTGCCGGTTGAGCGTTCGCGGACCCGAAATACCGGCAGTACCTTTGACAAGAGAGAATTGCCCATGCAGAAGCCGGACCGACCGGTTCTAAGGGACATCGTGCTGATCGGGGGAGGCCACAGCCATGTGGGCGTCCTCAAGCGCTTCGGCATGAAACCGGTACCCGGTGTGCGTCTGACCGTGATCTGCCGGGATACCCACACGCCGTATTCCGGCATGCTGCCGGGGTACGTGGCCGGACACTACGATTTCGACGACATCCATATCGACCTGAGCCGGCTGGCGGAATTCGCCGGTGCCCGCTTCTACCGGGATGAAGCCGTGGGCCTGGACCGGTCCGGACGGACGGTGCTTTGCCGGGAACGTCCGCCCGTACCCTACGACAAGCTGTCCATCAACATCGGATCCACGCCGCAACTGGGTCATGTGACAGGTGCGCATGAGCACGTGGTCCCCGTAAAGCCCATTCACCGATTCAATGACCGTTGGCAGGCACTGCTGCACCGGGTGAAGGAACACCCCGGCAGGAGACGCATCGCCGTGGTTGGCGCGGGCGCCGGCGGCGTGGAACTGACGCTGGCGATGCAGTACCGGCTGCGCAGGGAGGTGTCCGCCCTGGGGCGTGATCCCGGGGAGTTGGAGTTCCATCTGTTCAGCAGAAGTGCCGATATTCTGCCCACGCACAATGCCTTCGTGCGCGGGGTATTCGAGCAGGTTCTGGCCGAGCGCGGTGTGGTCCTGCATACGGTCGCGGAGGTGGAGCAGGTGGGTGACAGCTGCCTGCGCACCGTTGAATCCGGCTCCTTTGGCGCCGATGAGGTCGTCTGGATCACGCGGGCGGGCGGGGCGCGCTGGCTGAGGGACACCGGCCTCGAACTTGATGACGACGGATTCATCCGCGTCACCGATACATTGCAGACCGTCACTGATCCGGAGATCTTTGCGGCGGGGGATATTGCCACGATGGTCAATCATCCGCGCGAGAAGGCTGGTGTGTTCGCCGTGCGTCAGGCCCGCCCGCTGGCGGACAACCTGAGGCGCTCGGTCACCGGGCGGGCACTGCGGCCGTACCGGCCCCAGCGTCACTGGCTTGCCCTGATCAGCACCGGAGAACGCTACGCGGTGGCGTCCCGCGGCCCCATCGGATTCAAGGGGGCGTGGGTGTGGCGCTGGAAGGATTGGATCGACCGCCGGTTCATGGCCCGGTTCAATGACCTCCCGCCGATGGATGCGGACAGGGACGATGCATGGCATTCGGTGCGGCTGGACGGGGAGGAGGCGGTGCAGGCCATCTCCGCGGTGGCCATGCGTTGCGGGGGTTGCGGCGCGAAGGTGGGCGCATCCGTACTGTCCCGCACCCTTGGCCTGCTCACCCCGGTGGATCGTGACGATGTACTCGTGGGGCTCCACGCGCCGGATGATGCCGCCGTGCTGCGCGTACCGGCGGGCAAGGCCCTGGTGCAGACCGTGGACTTCTTCCGTGCGTTCATCGAAGACCCGTACCTGTTCGGCAAGATCGCGGCCAATCATGCCCTGGGCGATGTGTTCGCCATGGGCGCGGAGGCTCAGTCGGCCACGGCGATTGCCACCGTGCCCACGGGTCTGGAGTCCAAGGTAGAAGACGTGGTGCTCCAGATGATGTCCGGGGCCATCGAAATCCTCAACGATGCGAACTGCGCGCTGGTGGGCGGCCACACCGGGGAGGGCCGGGAACTGGCCCTGGGGTTTGCCGTGAACGGACTGGTCGACGAGGATGCCCTTCTGCGCAAGGGCGGGATGCGCGCGGGCGACGTGCTGCTGCTCACCAAGCCCATCGGGACCGGCACGCTGTTTGCCGCGCATGCGCGTCTGGCCGCCCGGGGCCGCTGGATCGATGCGGCGCTCGCATCCATGATCCAGTCGAACCGGCAGGCGGCCGCGTGTCTGCATGAACACGGTGCCACGGCGTGTACGGACGTCACCGGGTTCGGGCTGCTGGGACACCTGGTCGAGATGACGCGGCCGTCCGGCGTGGACGCCGAACTGGATCTCGCCGCGCTGCCGGTCCTGGAGGGCGCGCAGGAGACCGTGGCCCGGGGGATCATGAGTTCCCTGCAGCCCGCCAACGTGCGCCTGAGCCGGGCCCTTCGCAACCAGGCGGACATGGCGGACCATCCCCGTTACCCGCTGGTGTTCGATCCCCAGACCGCAGGCGGCCTGCTGGCCAGTGTGCCCGCGGATCGGGCGGAAGCCTGCGTGCAGGCGTTGCGCGCGCTGGGGTACTCCGACGCGGCCGTCATTGGCCGGGTGCTCGTCCGGAGCGATGCCCTGGAACCCATCGTCCTCAATGCATGACTGGCCCGTCAGGACAAATGCCCGACCACGTTTCCAAGCGCAGCCTTCTCCGCCTCCGGCCGAAAGGCGGGGGCACGGGCCTCGCAGCATCGGCGCAGGGCCTCCAGATAGTCCGGGTCGCCTTCGGCGCGCAGCAGGCGTTCCCGGAGTGCCGCCGTATCACCCACCGGGTAGTATCCCGGGTAGTCTTCGCCCAGCAGGCCAATATTGCCCGGGATGTCGGAGGCGATAACGGGCAGGCCCGCGACGCAGGCTTCGGAGACCACGTTGGCGCCGCCCTCCATGATGGAACTCATCACCATGAGCCGCGCCCGGGCCATCAGGCGGCGCACCTGCCAGTGAGGCACTTCACCGCGCCAGACAAAGCGCGGATTGATGCGGGTTTCCCGCAGCGCGGCGGCTTCCCAGTCGCTGTCATGGGCGCGGCCCATGAGAACGATCCTCAGCCGCGAACCCGCCGGCAGATCACGCACGGCGTAGGCCGGCCGCAGCGAATCCTTCTCCTCGCGAAGGTGGCCGGCCACACAGACATCGAAGCGGGATCTGACCGGGGGCAGGCGCCGGGGCAGGGGAGCGGCGGACTGCAGGACGGTATGCAACCGGGTGCGGAAACGGGCCGGAATGTCTTCATGGACCCGGTCATGGAGGCCGATCAGGGCGTCTGCCCGATCCATGCTTGCCAGGGTGGTTTCCGCGTGGGAATACTGGAACCTGTAGATGTCGGTTCCCGTCAATACGACGATCAGCGGCCGGTGCGGATGGCGGTCACGGAAGGCACGGATGGCGTTCGCGCTGCGCCATGCATGCAATGCGATCATCATCCCGGCATCGCGCCCGTCATAGGCCGTGGAGACATGGACCCGATGGCCGAGATCGCGCAGGAACCTCGCCCAGCGGGTGGCCGTGGCCCGGTTGCCCGAGCGTGCGCCGGGCCTGGCCGGCGTGATCAATGCGATGTCCATGTGACTGTTGCCATTCGACCGGGGGATTGAATTCCAATGGATGTGCCCACCACCCATCGCGTGTCTGCCGATCACCTCATCGAAATACTGGGTGATGCCCGGAAGCGGACGCTTGCCCTGACCCGGGATCTGACCGGCGAGCAGGCGCTCGGGCCCAAGCTTAACATTGTGAATCCTCCCCTGTGGGAAGTGGGCCACGTGGGCTTCTTTCACGATCACTTCGCCCTGCGGACACTTTACGGTCTGGACTACCGCCATCCCGATGCCGAAGCGCTCTACGATTCCGGCGGCATAGAACACGATGCGCGCTGGGGTCTGCCGCTGCCGGATTGGGAGGATACGCTCGGTTACCTGCGCGCCGTCCAGGACGCCATGATTGAACGGTTGCCCGACGGGCTGGCCAGCGAGGCGCAGAGTTATGTCTACCAACTCACCACCTTCCACGAGGACATGCATGGCGAGGCCTTTGCCTATACACGGCAGACGCTCGCCTACCCTCCTCCGGACCCGGGTTTGATTTCGGGTGTGTCTCCGGCTCAACAAACCGGCCCGTTGGACGGTGACGTACACATCCCGGGCTGCATCCATGAGTTGGGTTCCGATGAGACCGTGCCCTTTCGATTCGATAACGAAAAGAGAGTCCATACGGTGGATGTGCCGGCCTTCAGCATCGCCAGGGCACCGGTCACCAACGAGGCGTTTCGCGCCTTCGTGGAGGACGGAGGTTACCGGCGCCGTGAGCTCTGGAGCGAGGAGGGCTGGGCGTGGCGCAGCCGGGCGGGGCTCGATGCCCCGGTGTACTGGCGCCATGGCGACGGGCACTGGCAGGTGCGCTGGTTTGACCGCTGGCTGACCCTGCCGCCCTGCCAGCCCGTGAGCCATGTCAGCGCTTACGAGGCCGATGCCTATTGCCGTTGGGCGGGCCGCCGGCTGCCCACCGAGGCCGAGTGGGAAGTCGCGGCCAGCCGGGTACCGGCCGCCGACGGCCGGGGGCTGCTGCCCGGCAAGCGGCGCTTTCCCTGGGGCGACACCATGACTGGCCGGGTACCGGCCAATCTGGACGGTGACCGACTCGGATGCGTGGACGTCGCGGCCTTCCCCGTGGGCGACAGCCCCTTGGGATGCCGGCAGATGCTGGGCAACGTCTGGGAATGGACAGCCTCCGTCTTTGGGCCGTTCCCCGGTTTCAGGGCCGATCTCTATGCGGA
>SKOF01000048.1 GCA_007120155.1 Thioalkalivibrio sp.
ATCCGGACGTGACCGCCATCGACCGTCCTCCCGAACTGGCGGTGATCGCCACCCCCGCAGCCACGGTACCCGGCATCGTGCGCCAGTGCGGTGAAGCGGGGGTGTCCGGGGTGATCGTGATGTCGGCAGGCTTCGCGGAAGCGGGCGACGACGGCGTGCGCCTGCAGCAAGCGATGATGGAGGCGGCGCGCGAGTCGGGGGTGCGCATCATCGGCCCCAACTGCCTGGGCGTCATCCGTCCGAGCCAGCGGATCAACGCCACGTTCAGCCGCAACACCGCCCTGCCCGGCCACCTGGCGCTGGTGTCCCAGTCAGGCGCGATCTGCACCGCCATCCTCGACTGGGCGGAAGCCCAGCATATCGGGTTCTCCCTGGTGGCCTCCCTCGGGGACGCCGCGGACGTGGATTTCGGCGATGTGCTGGACTACCTGGCCCTGGACCCGGAGACGCGCAGCATCCTGCTCTACGTGGAGGGCATCCGCCATGCCCGGCGCTTCATGAGCGGCCTGCGCACGGCGGCACGCATGAAGCCCGTGATCGTCATCAAGGCAGGCCGCCGCGGGGAAGGTTCGCGCGCGGCCATGTCCCATACCGGCGCGCTGGTGGGGGCCGACGACGTGTTCGACGCCGCCCTGGAACGGGCCGGCGCGGTGCGCGCGGACACCGTGCAGCAACTGTTCTCCGCCGCGCGCATGCTCTCCAGCGGCATGCGGGTACGCGGCAATCGGCTGGCCATTGTCACCAATGCGGGCGGGCCAGGCGTGATGGCCACGGACCGGGCCGTGGAACTGGACGTGGCCATCACGGAACTGTCGCCGGACACCCTGAAGCGCCTCGATGCCGCGCTGCCCGGACACTGGTCCCATGGCAATCCGGTGGATGTGCTGGGTGACGCGGATGCGGGGCGCTACGAAACGGCCATCAGCGCCTGCCTGCAGGATCCGCAGGTGGACGGTGTCCTGACCATGCTGACACCCCAGGCCATGACCGACCCGGACGCCGTGGCCGAAGTGATGATCAACGCAGGCCGGGGGGTACGCAAACCGCTGCTGGCATGCTGGATGGGCGAGCATCACGTGAACGCGGCACGGGCACGCTTCAGCGAGGCCATGCTCCCCCATTTCGCCACCCCGGAGGCCTCGGTGGAAGCCTTCGCCTTTCTGGCCGCCCACCAGCGCAACCAGCGCCTGCTGCTGCAGGTGCCCGGTCCCCTGAGCGATCGCAGCGAGGCCGACGTGGACGGCGCGCGCATGATCATCGAGGGCGCATTGTCGGAGGGCCGACACATCCTCGGCAGCCTGGAGGCCAAGGCGGTCCTTTCGGCGTTTCGGATCCCCGTCACCCAGACATTGCAGGCTCATACCGCGGGCGAGGCCCTGGTGGCCGCCAGTACCCTGGGTTACCCGCTGGCCATGAAGATCGCCTCCCCGGACATCACCCACAAATCCGATGTGGGCGGCGTGCGCCTCAACATCACCGGCGGGGAGGCGGTGCGCAAACACTTCACCGAGATGACGCAGGCGGCTCGGGAGGCCCGACCCGATGCCCGTATCGACGGCGTGACCCTGGAGCGCATGTACCGGGGCAATTACGGGCGGGAACTGATGGTCGGGGTGCTGCGCGATCCTGTATTCGGCCCGGTGATCAGCTTCGGCTCCGGCGGCACCTCGGTGGAGGTGCTGCAGGACCGGGCCGTGGCCCTGCCGCCGCTCAACGAAACGATCATTCGCGGCATGATCGGCCGTACCCGGGTGGCGCGTCTGCTGCAGCGGTTCCGGCACATGCCGCCCGTGGACGCGGCGGCACTGGAGCAGGTGCTGCTGCGCATCTCGGAGCTGGTGTGCGAACTACCCCATGTGACCGAACTGGATATCAACCCCCTGATCGTGGACGAACACGGCCTTGCCGCGGTGGATGCCCGAATCGGTGTCGACTTCCCGTCCGCTTCGGCTGCGCCCTACGCGCACATGGCCATCCACCCCTATCCGGCCTACCTGGTGAGTCAATGGCAGCTGGCCGACGGCACACCCCTGACCATCCGGCCGATCCGCCCGGAAGACGCGCAGATCGAGCAGGCGTTCGTGCGCGGCCTGTCCGAGCAGTCCCGCTACTTTCGTTTCATGCAGGCGGTCCATGAACTGACCCCGCAGATGCTGGTGCGCTTCACGCAGATCGACTACGACCGTGAGATGGCGCTGATCGCCGTGGTCGATGACGACGGCAACGAGCTTCAGGTGGCGGTCGCCCGTTACACGGCCTACCCGGACCAGCGCAGTTGCGAGTTCGCGCTGGTGGTGGCGGATCAGTGGCAGCGCCGGGGTATCGGTTCACACCTGATGCAGGCACTGATGCAGGTGGCCAAGAACAAGGGCATCGCCCTGATGGAAGGGGAAGTGATCGCCGGCAACAGCAACATGCTGACACTCATGAAACACCTGGGCTTCAGCAGCCGTGCCCAGCCGGGTGATGAAGGGGTCGTATGGGTCGGCAAACAGTTGTGAGTTGTGATGATGATCCCCGCGGGTCCCGCGGCGGCGGAGCCGCTTTCCCTTGTGCCATCGCAGGTGGCAACGCGGTTCCCCCGTAAACAGCGGGCGACGGTGTGATTGGGCGCACATTTCCCCTGTCCCCTGATACCCACAATTCACTGCATGGCCGGAACACGGGCGCTCGGGAGCAGCCAGACCCGTCGCCAGGCGGGGACGAAACCGGCCCGCCGCTCACCCCGCCGACCAGGGCGGCACGCTGCCGGCAAGGGACTTCCGGTACCGATACTCCGCCTACCTCCTCCCAGGAGTTCGGGGGCGGCCGCAGGGCCGCCCCTTTTTTCGTTGTCAGTTCAGGAGCGAAATCGGGCGCTATGGCTTGTCAACAGTTTCCGGAGACTGGCCACGGACAACCGACCACGGGCTCACCAGTATCCGTCCATGGGTGCGGCCCGCGAGCATGCGGGTGCTGACATCCACCAGCTCATCCAGACCGACGGTTCCCGTATGCACGGCGGCGAGATCCCGGGGCATCAGGTCCGAGGCGAGCCGCTGCCAGAGTTCCCGCCGCCACGGCATGGGGCAGCGAGCGGAGGTCAGACCCAGCAGACTCACGCCGCGCAGGATGAAGGGCATCACAGTGGTGTGAAGCTCCGCACCACCCGCGAGACCGATGGACACCACGTTGCCCCAGGGACGAATGCTGCGCACCACCGAGGAAAGCAGATCACCGCCCACCAGATCCACGGCGCCCGCCCAGCGGGCCTTCTCAAGCGGTCGCCTGCCCCATGTCACAGCGGCGCGATCCAGCACCTCGGACGCCCCGAGGGACTTGAGCCAGTCGGACAGGGCGGGTTTGCCGCTCAGCGCGATGACCTCGAACCCACGGGCCGCGAGCATGTTGATCACCAGGCACCCCACACCGCCGGAGGCACCGGTGACCAGAATCGGTCCCGCCGAGGGCTCCTGCAGATTGAGTTCCAGTCGACTGATCGCCATGGCGGCGGTGAAGCCGGCCGTGCCCAGCAGCATGGCCTTCCGTGCGTCCAGGCCCTCGGGCATCGCCACCACCCAGTCGGCAGGCACACGGATACGGCCGGCAAATCCCCCGTGGTGGAATTCCCCCAGACCGCACCCCGTGACGATGACTTCCGTGCCGACACTGAACTCCGGCGCGACGGAGTGCACCACGCGCCCGGCGGCGTCAATGCCGCCCACCAGGGGTGAGTGGCGCAGGATCCGCCCGCCACCGGTCACGGCCAGCGCATCCTTGTAGTTGAGGCTCGACCAGGCCACCTCGATCTCCACATCGCCTTCCATGAGATCCGCGGAGGTGAGCGTCACGACCTGCGCGCGGTCGGCCCCGGCGACCTCCTCGCGAATCATCAGGGCGGGAAACGACTGATCAGCCATACCTGGACACCGCCTTCCTTCCGGGGAAAACGTTCGCAGAAACCCCAAGGATATACCGAAAGGGCGCCGCGTGACGCCCGAGCAAGTCGAATCGTAAAGGAAGGCCTTTAGATTCAATTGGATATGACGACCTGCCCGGGCCCATGGTGCACCATGGGCCCGGGGGACGCCAGTCAGAACCGGTAACGCAGGGCGGCGGCCAGGATGTGAACCCGGCCCTCGGTCGTGCCCTCCAGTTCTACCGTGGAGGCGACCGGCGTACCCGCGTAGAACGTGCGGGTCAGGTCCAGGGACTCCCTGCCCACGTGGAAGTAGGTGTAGGCGAACTCAAAACCCAGGCGGGGGTCCCGTTCATAGCTGGCGCCTGCCGACAGCCAGGTGCGGTCGCCGTCCGGCGTGCGGGTGTTGCGAAATCCGTCCCGCGTCGGGGTGCGGTCGTACTGGATGCCGCCGCGCAGGGTCCATCGGTCATCCAGCATGTACTCGGCCCCCAGGGCCAGGGCCCAGCTGTTGCGGTAGTTCTGCTGAACCGGATCCGGGTCCGGGCCCGCATCCAGCTTCACGGCAATCTCGTCGAAGTTCGACCAGTTGAACCAGGTGTACTGGGCAAGCCCCGTCCAGCGTTCCGAGAAGCGGTGACTGAGCCCCAGGAAGACCATGTCCGGCAGTTTCAGGTCGGCCCGGCCGCGATCGCTCTCCGAGGCCCCGCCCAGGCCCACGGGCATACGGGTGGTGGCGGTCCCCTTGAGGGTGTGGGTGATGCCCTGGCGGTAATGCAGGCCCAGACGGGTGGCCTCGTCCAGATCCACCAGCACGCCCACGTTGAAGCCGTAGTCCCAGCTGTCGCCCTCCAGGGCAAACTCGCCATCGGTCGCCGGGGTGGGCCCGCCGGGCACGGTGGGATCGGGCAGGGCGTTCCTGAGCGTGGCATCCGCGTACTGGACATTGATCCCGCCGCCCACCGAAACCCGGTCGTTGATCTGTACGGCCAGGCTCGGCTGCAGATCGACCACCCGAAGCGAACTCCGGGATGAGTCGTAGCGGGCGAAGAAGCCGTCATCGTAACCGTTGGCCAGCCCGAAGGGGGTGGTCAGGCCGAACCCGTACCAGGCTCGCTCGTTGATCGGGCGGGCATAGTACAGATTGGGCACCGGGGTCGGATCATAGGGATTGCCGCCGCCACCGCCCTCGTAGGGAAGCGGATTGCCCAACGTGCCCGGCGTGGCGGCCGTGGAACCCGTATCCCGGACCGTGGACCTGGGCATCAGCAGGATTGCCGCCGCCTGGAACTCGGGCGCCTCCAGGCGGGTCATCCCCGCCGGGTTGAAGAAGAGTGTGCTGGCATCGGCGGCGAGGGCCGCCTCGCCGGCGAAGGCCCGGCCCAGTCCGCTGACACTCTGTGCATGGATATAGAAACCGGCCGCCAGGGCAATGCCGGGCGCAGCACCCAGGCTCAGGCCCGCCACCCAGGCCAGGCCCGACCCGGTCAATCGATACGTCATGGTGCTCTCCCCCTGTTCGAGTATCTTGTTGTCGTAGGATTCAGGTCTACCTGGGCAAAGGCCGCGGACGGCCCTCATCGTCCACGGCCACATAGACCAGACGGGCGTCGGCCACGGTCAGGGTCTCCGGATCGGCCGGGTTGCGGTCCACACGCACCTCCACATCCACGGTCATGGAGGTGCGGCCCGTGCGGATCACCTCGGCGAACACGCTCACCATGTCACCGCGCTGCACGGGCCTGCGGAAATGCATCCGCTCCACCGCCACGGTGACCACCCGCCCCCGGGCGCGCAGCACCGCAGGAATGCTGCCGGCGATATCCACCTGGGACATGACCCAGCCGCCGAACACGTCGCCACCCGAATTGGTGGGCGCGGCCGCGGCGGGCATGCGGATACGGGGTTCGCGGAACGTGCCGTTCATTCCGAATAGCCCTCGTAGAGCGCCTCGATCCGATCGCCGTACCTGTCGAGAATACGGGCACGCTTCATCTTGAGCGTCGGCGTGAGCATACCGTCCTCCACGGTCCAGGGCTCCAGCACCGGGATCAGGCGACGAACCTGGGCAAAACCGGTGAACTCCCGCAACTGACGGGAGATACGCGACCGAAGCGTCTTCTCGACGAAGCGACTGCTCAGATCTTCCTCGCTGTCCGGATCCACGTCCAGTTCCCTTGCCAGGGCATTCCATTCTTCCGGATTGAGCACAACCACTGCTGCCAGATGCGGCCGCCCCTCGCCGAAGACAATGACCTGGTCGAACAGGGGGTCCAGGGTGATGGCCATTTCCATGTCCGCGGGCGGCACCTTCTCCCCGTTGCCCAGAACGATGATCTCCTTGATCCGGCCGGTGATATAGAGATGCCCGGTCTCGTCGATGCGCGCCTTGTCGCCGCTGTGAAGCCAGCCGTCCGCGTCGATGGTCGCGTGGGTGGCCTCCTCGTTTTTCCAGTAGCCCAGCATCACCGAGGGGCTGCGTGTCAGCAACTCGTCTTTCTCACCGATCCTGACCTCCACGCCGGGCAGGGGCTTGCCGATACTGGCGGGAACGTTGTCGTCCGGGCGGTTGACACTCACCACCGGGCTCGACTCGGTCATGCCGTAGCCGTGAAACACCGGCAGGCCCAGCCCGATGAAGAACCGTGCGATCGGCGGCGGCAGGGGCGC
>SKOF01000589.1 GCA_007120155.1 Thioalkalivibrio sp.
TCCCATTGCAGGATGCGGCCCGCGTTCACCACGCCGATGCGATCGGCCATGGCGAAGGCCTCCATCTGGTCGTGGGTGACCAGGATCGCGGTGATCTGTTCCTGCTTGAGGATGCGGCGCACTTCGCGGGCCAGTTCCTCGCGCAGTTCCACGTCCATGCTGGAGAAGGGCTCGTCCAGCAGCAGAAGCCGCGGGCGCGGCGCCATGGCCCGGGCCACCGCGATGCGCTGCTGCTGTCCGCCGGACAGGGCGTGAGGGTAGCTGTCGCCATAGCTGGGCAGACCCACCAGCGCCAGCAGTTCGGCCACGCGCGCCTGGCGAGCACGGGCGGGCAGGTGGCGGATGCCGAAGCCGATGTTCTCGGCCACACTCAGGTGCGGGAACAGGGCGAAATCCTGGAACACCATGCCCACCTGGCGGCGTTCCGGCGGAAGAGTCCATCCCGGGCGGCTCACCTCCCGGCCGTCGAGCAGGATCCGTCCCCTTGTGATGGGTTCGAAGCCGGCCGCGGCCCGCAGCAGGGTGGTCTTGCCGCACCCGCTGGGCCCGAGCAGGCAGCCGATCACGCCGGTGTTGAGGGCAAGGCTGACCTCGTGCACCACTGTGGTGTCACCGTAGGCCACGCTGACGTCCTGGAGTTCAAGCAGGCGTATCATGTCCGGGTCTCGATCGGCTGATGGTCCGGCTCAGCAGGATCACCGGAATGATACCCGCCAGAACGATGGCCAGGGCGGCGCTCGCGGAATCCGCGAGCCGTTCGTCGGAGGCCAGCTCGAAGGCGCGTACCGCCAGGGTGTTGAAATTGAAGGGCCGAAGTATCAGGGTCGCCGGCAGCTCTTTCAAGACATCGACGAACACCAGCAACAGTGCGGTGAGCAGGCTGCCCCGCATGATGGGCATGTGGACGCGGCGCAGGACCATGACCGGGCCCATGCCCAGGGACCGGGCGGCATCGTCCATGGATGGCTTGATCTTGGTCAGCGCCGCCTCGACGGTCTGCAGGGATACGGCCAGGAAGCGCACGCAATACGCGAAGATCACCGCGACCAGGGAGCCCGAGAGGATCAGTCCGGTGGAGACGTTGAAGTGCTCGCGCATGAAGCCGTCCACGGTGTTGTCGATCCAGGCGAAGGGCAGGATGACGCCCACCGCAATCACCGTGCCGGGAATGGCGTAGCCCATGCCGGCCACGCGCACGGCGGCGTTGACCGCAAGCGAAGGGCGCAGGCGTTTTCCGTAGGCCATCACCAGGGCCAGGACCACGGCCAGGACGGCCGCGATCCCCGCAAGCGAGATACTGTTCCAGACGAGGCGCAGGAACTCGGGGCGCATCCATACATCGGTGGTGTCCAGCGCCCACTGACCCAGCTGCAGCGCCGGGATGACAAAGCCGAGGGCAATGGGCAGCACGCAGACCAGCACCGCGCCGGCGCGGTGCCAGCCGCTCAGGCGGTAACGGGGCAGCCGGGAGTACCGGCCGCTGGTGTGATGAAAGCGTGCCCGGCGCCTTGAGTAGCGTTCCAGTACGATCAGCACGAGGACGAAGGTCATCATCAGTCCCGCGAGCTGGGCCGCGGCGGCAGGGTCGCCCAGTCCGAACCAGGTGCGGAAGATGCCCGTGGTGAATGTCGGTATGCCGAAGTACTCGACGGTGCCGTAGTCCGCCAGTGTCTCCATCAGTGCCAGCGACAGTCCGGTGATCACCGCCGGTCGCGCAAGCGGCAGGGCCACCCGGCGGAATCCGCCCCAGGGTCCCACGCCCAGGGTGCGCGAGACCTCCAGCACGCACACCGACTGCTCCAGGAAGGCGGCGCGGCTGAGCAGGTAGACGTAGGGGTAGAGCACCAGGGAGAGCATGACAACGGCGCCGGGCAGGGACCGTATCTGCGGGAACCAGTAGTCGCCCCAGCCCCAGCCGGTCCATGCGCGGATCTGGGTCTGCACCGGACCGGCGAAGTCCAGCAGGCCGGTGTAGGTGTAGGCGATGATGTAGGCGGGTACGGCCAGTGGCAGCAGCAGTGCCCACTCGAACACCCGTCGCCCCGGAAAGTCGCACAGGCTGACCAGCCAGGCCGCGGGTACGCCCAGCAGCAGTACGCCCACGCCGACGCCCAGCATCAGGATCAGGGAGTTGATCACGTAGTCGGCCAGCACGGTCTCACGCAGGTGCAGCCAGACCTCGGTGGCCGGGATGAACACGTGGGCGAACACCACCAGCACGGGCAGCGCGAGGATCGCTGCCACCGTCAGCGTGACAACGGTCCAGAGATCCGGGCGGCGCTGCCCGGGCCGGGTTCGTGCCGGCGCGGCGGGCTCCTCCGGGGGCGGGCCCGCGATCAGGTTTTCCGGTTGTGCGGACACAGTGCTCTCCCGACGGCCCGGGGTGCCCGGGTCTGTGGCCGGACGGTCGTGATTTCTCCGGGCGGATGTTCCGGAAACGGCAAAGGGAGGCACTGCCTCCCCCCGGTTTCCCACCGTATGGATACCGGATCGGCGCAGGTCACTTTCCGCGCCGACCCGGACAGGCTCCTAGCGCCAGCCGGCGCGGTCCATCAGGCGCACGGCCGCTGCATTGTGGGCGCCGAGCAGCCCCAGGTTGACCCCGTCGGCTTCGAACTCCCCGAATCCGGCCAGGGTATCGCTCCACCGGACACCCGGCTTGACCGGGTATTCCTGGTTGGCCCGGGCGTACCATTGTTGCGCCTCGTCTCCGGCCATGAACTCCAGGAGACGGACCGCGTTGTCCCGGTTGCGCGCATGGGCCGTGACGCCCGCCCCGCTGATGTTCACGTGTACACCCCGGTCATCCTGGTTGGGCCAGAACACGCCGATGGCTTCGGCCGCCCTGCGGTCGCTTTCATCCCCCTCGTGCATCTGTCCGAGATAATACGTATTTGCGATCACGATGTCGCACTGTCCCGCGGCGGCAGCCCGGATCTGGTCACGATCGCCGCCCTGGGGCGGCCGGGCCAGGTTGGCGGTCAGCCCCCGGGCCCAGGCCTCGGCGGCTTCCTCGCCGTGGGCGATGATCATGGATGCGGTCATGGACTGGTTGTACACGTTGCTCGATGAGCGAACGCAGATGCGGGCGCGCCACTTCGGATCTGCCAGATCCTCGTAGGTGCTCAGTTGCTGCGGGTCCACCTTTCCCTTGACGTACAGGATGGGCCGGGCGCGCATGGAGAGGCCGTACCAGTAACCGTCCGGGTCACGGTAGCTTGCCGGGATAGCGGCCTCCAGAATCCCGGAGCGCACCGGCTGCAGAACCCCGGCCTCCCGGGCATTGTGCAGGTTGCCTGCGTCCACGGTAACGAGTACATCGGCAGGCGTATTGCGGCCTTCGCTGCGCAGCCGTTGCAGCAGCGCGTCCGCCCGGGCGCTGACGATGTTGACGCGGATGCCGGTCTCTTCGGTGAACCGGTCCGTCAGCGGCTTGATCAGCGCTTCCTGGCGGGCGGAGTAGACATTCACCTCACCCTGTGCCGGCAGGATCCCGGGCAGCAGTGCGAGCGACATCAGCAGGACAGTTGTGATGATTCGGTGGGTTCTCATGGCTTGTGCAACACTCGATCAAGGGTTCATGGTGGATGATGGACTGGATGGTAACCGAAACACGAACGATTATCATTTATGATTTACGCTCATGTCAAGCGGGATAAGTGTCGGAATCTGGGCGGTAATGATGGGAATCCGGCCGCCAGATGGGTAATACTTGATGATTATTGGCCTCATGATCGGCGTTCGTCGTGCAGGCGCCGACCGCTCGTGTGCCGGGAGTGAATATGGACAACAATGCATTAAAAATCCCCAAGAAACTCAAGGACGTAAAGATCTGGATACACCCGGAGGGGCCGGTGGTGGGCGGCATCTTTCTGCATTGCCAGAGTGATCGTCACGATGGCCCGGAGCAGCCGGTGGAGGCCATGAACGGGCCGGAGCCATTCTTCGTGCTTCGCGGCCGCGGCGACGACGACATTCGCTTCTACAACAAGAACGCGGTGGTCCGTCTGGAGTACGCGGCGGAAACCGATGAGTCACCGCCGTCGGGTTGTGTGTCGTTACGCAGCCGGCTGCACCTGATGGACGGATCCACCCTGGAGGGCGTGATCCGGGAGTTGCTGGTGCCCGAGCATGCCCGGTTGTTCGACTACGTGAACATCTTTGAGGATCGCTTTGTGCGATTGTTCATGGAGGACAATCTGGTGGCGCTGGTCAACAAGGCCTACATCGTCCGGGTCACGCCGCTGGATCATTGAGTCCATGCCCATTGACAGGTCCCGGGGTCCGGAAGTGTTGCTGGTCTGCGAGTGCTGCGGTATTGGTGGAGGAAGCGCGTGAGTCTGCTGCGTGATTTCAAGGCCGACCGCCTCATTGCGCGCTTGCTCGACCCCGGTGCGCGTGCAGGCAGCGGCGAAGAGCACAAGCAGCTGGTGTCCAGGCTGAAGCGGCTGGGCGATACCGGTATCCGCAAGCTGATCCAGGCACTGGGGCGGTCGGGCCGCGAGGAGTCTGCCCGCATCAGTGATCTCCTGGGGCAGCTCCTGGACGACCGGACCCTGCCCCTGTTCAGCGAAGCGCTCACGGACGCCAATCATCTGCTGGCGAGCCGGGTCTCGCAGATCATGGTCAGCCGTGCCACCTTTGACCCCAACCGGCTGGTGGATCTGCTGGGTCATCCGCAGGTCGCCAGGGCGGCGCTGATGGAGGTCCTCGAAGCCCACAAGGAACGCCTGGACCTGAACGTCCTTCTGCGCCAGACGTACTCATTGGAAGCCACAGAGCGCAATGCGCTGTTCCGGTTGATCGGCGAAGTGGCCGACGAGTCGGTGATCCCGGAATTGCTCAGCCGGGTCTCGGGCAAGGATCCGGTGGTGCGCCGGCACATCGTGCGCATCCTGTCACGGTTCAGGACGCCGGATGTGCGGGAGACCCTCGAGGGCCTGCTCAAGGATCCGGACAAGGGCGTGCGCCAGGCGGCCCTCGCCGGGCTCTCGTCCCAGGAGTCGATGGACGCGCGTACCCTGTGCGGCATGTTGCGTGACCGGGATCTGCTGGTTCAGGAGCAGGCCGTCGAGGCAATCGTGCGTCTGGATGCACCCGATACCATGACCCACCTTGCCCCTCTGCTGCATGACGAGTCCGAGCACGTGCGCCGCGCCGCGGTGGAGGTGCTCAACAGTATCGGCACCTCCGGGGCCATCAAGGAACTGCTGGAGTCGGTCAAGGACGCGGAC
Organism: Thioalkalivibrio sp.; assembly: GCA_007120155.1. GTDB lineage: Bacteria > Pseudomonadota > Gammaproteobacteria > Ectothiorhodospirales > Ectothiorhodospiraceae > Thioalkalivibrio_A. Next base: position 5,235 of record SKOF01000589.1, read on the forward strand.
TGGTGGGTGCGTGCCCGTTCCGCGGATGCGTTGGCCAGGATCGGCGGGCCGCGGGTGGTCAAGGCGGTGGTGGACCTGATCAGGGATGAGGACGAATTCATCCGCCGCTCCGCCATCGAGATTCTCAACTCCACACGGGACGAGCAATCCCTGAGCCATCTCATCGATGCCCTGGAGGATTCCGACTGGTGGGTGCGGGAACGGGCCGTGGACGCCCTGGCCAATATCGGCAACAAGGCTGCCGTACCTGCCCTGGTACGGATGCTCAAGCGCGACCAGAAAGCGGCGCCGACCGTGTTGCGTGCACTGGCCAAGCTGGGCGATGAACGAGTCATTCACGCGGTGCTTGAACAGCTCAGGAAATCGGACGCGCCCGTACAGATGGAAGCATTGCATACCCTGGGCGCACTGGCCGGGTCCGAAAACGCCGGCAAGATCGGTGACGCCATCCTGCGGTACACGGCGAAGGCCGCCCCCGAGATTCGGGAGGCCGCCGGGGAGGTGTGCGATCGCCTGAAGGCCAAGTATTCCACGGCGGCTTCGCTGGGATCCGGCAAACAGGAATCCGCGGATGAAGCCATGGCGCTTTCCATGCTGCAGTCCCCGAGTGATTCCGGCGTGCGCCAGGCCTTGCCGGCAGGCGGGCCTGTCCTGGATGTGGCCGCGCTGTCAACAGGCGACATGCTGGGAGACCGCTACCGCTACGTGCGGCGGGTCGGTCGGGGCGCCTTTGGCACGGTGCTCCTTGTGGAGGACGTGATCATCGCGGAAACGGTGATCCTCAAGATCCTGCATGCGCAGATGGCCGCCGACGAGGAGATGATCCGCCGCTTCGTTCAGGAGATGCGCCTGTCGCGAAAGATCACCCATGAGAACGTCATCCGTATCTATGATTTCCTCAATATCCAGGGCCTTCTGGCCATTTCCATGGAGTACTTTCCGTCCAGGACCCTGGCCGCGTACCTGGAGGGGAGCGAACCGCTGGCACTGCAGACAGCCATCCGTTATGCGCGGGACATTGCCAGCGGCATGGCTGCTGCCCATGAGACCGGCGTGGTGCATCGCGACCTCAAGCCGGGTAACGTGCTGATCAACAACCGCGGACTGGTGAAGATCGTGGACTTCGGCGTGGCCGCCGCCCGTGCCGCCGGCGATCAGCAACTCACGCGTACGGGCGTGCTGATCGGCACCCCCAAGTACATGGCGCCCGAGCAGGTGCTGGGCAAGCCCGTGGATGCGCGCGCCGATATCTACGCCCTTGGCGTATTGATGTACGAA
>SKOF01000061.1 GCA_007120155.1 Thioalkalivibrio sp.
ACCCGCCTGTTCGACCGCACCCACAACCGGGTCAGCCTCACGGAGGCGGGCCGCAAGGTCTACGAGTACGCGGAACGCATCTTCGAGATGTATGCGGAGATGGAGAACGCGATCCGGGAACTGACCGGGGATGTGAGCGGCGCACTGACCCTGGGCGCGAGCACCACCATCGCGGAGTACATGCTTCCATCCCTGCTCGGGGACTTCAAACGCAAGTACCCGGAAATCAATATCCGTCTGAAGGTATCCAATTCCGAAGGCATCGTGTCGATGGTGGAGAACAACATCATCGACCTGGGGGTGGTGGAGGCGCCGGTCACCAATCGCAACCTGCTGGTCGAGGTCTGCCGCGTGGATCAGCTGGTATTGATCGTGCCGCCGGGACACCCTCTTGCGGAACGCGAATCGGTGCGCATGGAGGATATCCTGCCCTTTCCATTTATCTGTCGGGAGGAGGGCTCGGGCACCCGCGAGGTGATCGTGGAGCACATGGCCAGCGAGGGCATCGACAAGAATGCCCTGGGCGTGTGTCTGGAACTGGGCAGCCCGGAGGCCATCAAGGGGGCCGTGGAGGCCGGCATGGGGCTTTCCATCCTGTCGCGGGCGACCATCGACAAGGAGCTGGAACTCCGGCGGCTCGTAGCCGTTCCGCTGGATCCGCCCCTGGAGCGGCCCTTCGCGTTCGTGCGCCAGCGCCAGAAGTTCCGGCTGCGGGCCATGGAGGAACTGCTGGATTTCGCACGCAATTATTGTCACGTCCATTCAGGTGAAGATGCGCACACCGAGGCAGCCTCCTAGCGAGCGGTTCCGTCAGCCCCTTGCCCGTCGGTGTACTCGACGGGCGCCTGCCGCATGGCTCCGGTCGATGCTGCACTGCCCGATGAGCAAGTCCACGGACCGACAGAGGTTCGCGCTCCGATCCGTGATACACCCCTGACACGGAGTTTGCAGATGGTGGAGACACAGTGATTCCCGTATCTTCCCCAGGCGGCACGGGCGCGCAGGGCAAGGAGTTGTTGCGTCTGTTCAGGGACCTGCCGGAGGAGCATCGGCGTACCCTGCTGGCCTTCGCGCGGTTCCTGGCCGCGGAGGATGTGGCGACGCCCGCGGAGATCCCCGAACCCGAACACATCCCGCGGCCCGACGGGGAAAGCGTGGTGAGGGCCATGAAGCGGCTTTCCGCCAGCTACCACATGCTCGACAAGTCAAAACTGCTCAACGAGACCTCCGCGCTCATGGCCCAGCACGTGATGCAGGGCCGTCCGGCGCGGGAGGTGATCGACGAGCTGGAAGCGATCTTCGACGCGCATTATCGGCAAATGGCAGGCAGGGAATAAGGAGCGGATGGCGTGATCGGACCGCTGCGCAAATGGTACGAGCGGCATTTTTCGGACCCCCAGGTGGTGATTCTCGCCCTGATTCTCATTTTCGGCACGGCCATTGTGCTGCTGGCGGGCCGACTGATTGCCCCGTTGCTGGCCAGCATCATCCTGGCCTACCTGCTGGACGGGGCGGTGGAGAAACTGCAGCGCTGGCACATGCCCAGGCTGCCGGCCGTTGTCCTTGTATTCGTGGTGTTCTTCGCCCTGTTTGTCATCACACTGCTCGGGCTGATCCCGCTGCTGTCTCAGCAGGTCGCCCAGCTGGTGCGTGAACTGCCCGGCATGGTGGCCCAGGGACAGAACGTGCTGCTTCAGCTGCCCGAGCGTTATCCCCAGTTCATCTCGGAAGAGCAGGTGCGCGACATGATGGGCGCCATCCGTACCGAGGTGACCCTGTTCGGCCAGCGGATGGTAAGCCTGTCACTGGCGTCCGCAATGCATGTGGTGACATTCCTCGTGTATCTGATCGTGGTCCCGCTGATGGTGTTCTTCCTGCTCAAGGACAGGGATGCCATCCTCCGCTGGTTCACCGGCTTCCTGCCCCGGGATCGGGGGCTGGCCAGCGAGGTCTGGGCCGAGGTGAACGAGAAGATCGCCAGTTACGTGCGCGGCAAGTTCGTGGAGATCCTGATCGTCTGGGCGGTCACCTATGTGACCTTCACGTTCTTTGGTCTCAACTACGCCATGCTGCTTTCCGTGATGGTGGGTCTCTCGGTAATCATTCCTTACGTGGGTGCGGCGGTGGTCACCTTGCCCGTGGCGCTGGTGGCATACTTCCAGTGGGGTCTGTCGGCCGAGTTCGCCTGGGTGCTGGTGGCCTATGGGATCATCCAATTCCTGGATGGCAACATCCTGGTGCCGCTGCTGTTCTCCGAGGTGGTCAACCTGCACCCGGTGGCCATCATCGCCGCGGTGCTCGTCTTCGGCGGCATCTGGGGATTATGGGGCGTGTTCTTCGCCATACCGCTGGCCACGCTCATCCAGGCGGTCATCCGTTCCTGGCCCCGGTACGATGAAATCCCGGGGAGTGCGGGCACGTCGGACTGATCCGGCGGGTTCCGTGTCCCGGGGGCGTGAATCAGGCTCTCCGTGTGCTCCTGTGAGGCTGCTGTTCGAGTGCCGACAGGTGCCGTCCAATCTGAAAATAACGTTTCCCGCTGATGACAACAGAATCTGAATCAGCCAAGGCTTCTCCGTTCGTCGAGATACTCGAAACCTGGACCGTTTGCGGATACATCCATGAGTTCAATGTGCCCGGCGTCCATTTCGGCCTGCGAATCCAACGGGGTGATCGAGTAGATCGCGCAGCGCTTCGGGAGCGCATCCTTCGTGGTCTGCGCGCACAGTCCCGGCTGTTCGACAGGGCACTGGATATGGAATTCTCCCCGAATCCGGACGAGCGGATCGGTCAGCAGTTTGGTGAACTGGTGCTCCTGTTTCAGCGCGCGGTCGATGCCGAGGTGAGTCATGCCAAAGTTGTTGCTGGGCATGGCAGCGGCCGCCTTGCGGTACTGATCGAGAAAGAGGACACGGAAACCGCTGTCCGGGCCGGCGAGATCGTGGCCCGCCTGATGAATATGGCGGCGCTGGGCGGCCGGCTCGAAGAAACCTGGCTGAATGATGAACTCGAGGGTTTCTTCAACTACGCCGCCGAACGGATCCTCGACGACAACGCGCGGCTTGTCCTTGACGCGGCCAGGCGGCAGGGTCTGCCGGCACTGGACATTGATCAGCCCCCCTTCGACGCAACCCGCAAGGGCTTCACTGTCAGGCATGGGCTTGTGCAGGTCGGCATGTGTGCGCGGCAGCAGCGCTTTCTCTCGTCCATGCCGCAGGCGTACGCGGCTCGCGTGGCGCCCTGGATGTACAAGCGTGAAGCGGTCATGCGCAGGCTGTTGGCGCAGGGCATACCGGTCCCGGCACAGGAGCTTGAGTTTCCCAACAAGAACCGGTTTGGCAGGGTGCTGCGCGCCGCGCGACAGATCGGCTTTCCGGTCGTTCTGAAATCGCCTGAATCCGGTGCCTTTCGCGATGTGCTGCCGGGAAGCTGGGTCATAGGGCCCATTCATGACGCCGATGAGCTGGAGAAGGCATTCGCGTGCGGTTTCGGTTCGCCTCGTTCCGCCTGGGTGGAGTCGTATGTGTCCGGCGCGACGTATCGCTTCCTTGTCATCGAGTCACGGGTGGTCTCCGTGGTGCGGCGTCGCGGCCCCCGCGTCGTGGGTGACGGCATCCGCACGGTGCAATCTCTGTTGGAGCATGAATGTGCGCGATCCGCCTCGTTCCGTGAACGCCAGGCGTGGCGCCGGGTACTGGAGATACGGTCAACCGCCTGTCGGCTGAGCCTGGCGGGCATGACCCTGGAGTCCGTGCCCGACGCCGGCGTGCCGGTACAGATCGACTTCGATGGCTGTGCCGGCATCGGAGCCTGGAGTGACGAGGTGCTGGATGTGGTGCCGGCAGAGTTTCACCGGGTGGCATTGGATGCCGTGGCCGCCTGCGGACTGGATTACGCGGGTGTCGATATGGTCATCAATGAGTTGGGAGGCAGGGCAGTCTACCCCAATGCAGCCGTGATCTCGGTGAGGGCCGAACCGGATCTGCTGATCCATGATCGTCCGGGCACCGGGCCGGCACGCGATGCGGCCGGCCTGCTGGTCGGAAAGCACTTCTCGACCCGGCGGGACGCCGTGGTGCCCATTGTTGCCGTCACAGGGACCAACGGCAAGACAACGACCAGCCGGATGATTGCCAGCCTGTTTCGTCATGCCGGAAGGTCGACCGGTCTCGCCTGTTCGGACGGCATCTATGTCGATGACAGGCTGTTGCTGAGTCATGATCTCGCCGGGGCGCCGGGAAGCCTCATTCTGCATGCCGAACCCGGGGCGGAGACCCTGGTGCTGGAAACGGCACGCGGCGGCCTGATCAAGCTGGGACGGCCGTTCGAGATCGCGGACGTTGGCGTATGTCTGAATGTCGCGGCGGATCATCTGGGTCATGACGGTATTCGGACACTCGACGAGATGGCTGCGGCCAAACGGTGCGTCATCGAGAACACGAAGGGCACGGCGGTTCTGAATGCGGAAGATCCCCGTTGTGTTGCGATGGCCCGGTATTCTCCGGCCCGGGATCTGATCCTGTTCTCGGCGACGCCCGGGTCGCCCCGGATCGATGAGCAGATCTCTTCAGGCGGCAAAGCCGTCCATGTGCTGGAACATGAGGGTGCGGAGCACATCTTCTATTTCAACGGCGCCCGGAACCTGCCGGTCGTCGCGGTGAGTGAGGTGCCGGCGACCTTCAATGGCAGGGCGAGACACAACGTGGAGAACGCCGCGGCGGCGATCGCGGCGGCGTGCGCATCCGGGTTGCCTATCAAGGAGATCGGGGCCGGTATGAAGCGGTTTCGGATGGGTTTCGAGACGACGCCCAGCCGGCTGAACGAGTTGCCCGGCCTGCCGTACCGGGTGATCATGGACGCGGCCCACAACCTTCATGGCATGGCGGCCCTCATGCATTACCTGGATCAGGAAGCCGTGGAGGGACGGCGAATCCTGGTGTTCTCCGCCTCTGCCAGGTTTCCCGAGTCCTATGTGCGCGAGATGGCGCGTCTGGTCGCGGCAAGATTCGACCGGTTCATTTGCAAGAAGTACCGCGAGCAGGAGCCCTATCATGACAGCGAGGATCCGTGGCTGATTCTGCGCGATGAACTCCTCCGGAACCACGTCGCCGCGGATGCGGTGTCCGTCGTGCCCGATCCGAAGGAGGCGATCGCGGCCGCCGTGGATATGGCCGGGCCCGGTGACCTGGTGGTGTTGCTTGTGCCCGCCGGGAATTCGCTGGAACCGGGGTTCTGGCAGGAACTGGAGCGGGTGACCGGATTGAAGGCAGCGGTGTGACGGGCCGCCACATGCCGTGCCCGGCGTTGCTGGTGGATGCGTCCGCCCTGCCCGCGTCGGGAGTGCCGCAGATGATCCGGATCGGGCCGTGTGCCACGTCAGGGCGCATCAGTCGGGCCGCAAGGGCCGGTGTAACAACCGGCCGTCATGACCGGCATTGGTGCTTCGCGCCCTTCGTGTTGCGGGGCGGAGGCCTTCAGAGTGTCGCCGAGGCGTAATCCGCAAGCCGCGAGCGTTCGCCGCGGGTCAGCGTGATATGCCCGCTGTGCTCCCAGTGCTTGAACCGGTCCACCACGAAGGTGAGCCCGGAAGTGGTCTCGGTCAGGTAGGGCGTGTCGATCTGGGCGATATTGCCGAGGCATACCACCTTGGTGCCGGGGCCGGCCCGGGTGACCAGGGTCTTCATCTGCTTGGACGTGAGATTCTGGGCCTCGTCCAGGATGATAAAGCGGTTGAGAAAGGTGCGCCCGCGCATGAAGTTCAGCGAGCGGATCTTGATGCGGCTCTTCAGCAGGTCGTTTGTGGCGGCGCGCCCCCAGTCCCCGCCGATGTCGGACTTGGTGAGCACCTCCAGGTTGTCCATCAGCGCGCCCATCCAGGGGGTCATCTTCTCCTCCTCGGTGCCGGGCAGGAAACCGATGTCCTCGCCCACCGGCACCGTCACCCGGGTCATGATGATCTCCTTGTAGACGTTCTCCTCCAGTGTCTGGGCGAGTCCGGCCGCCAGGGTGAGCAGGGTCTTGCCCGTGCCGGCGGCGCCGACTAGGCTCACGAAATCGATCTGCGGATCCATGAGCAGGTTCAGGGCGAAGTTCTGTTCCCGGTTGCGCGCATTGATCCCCCAGACGGTATGCCGTGGGCTGAGATAGTCCACAGGGGTCTCGATCTCGGCGGTGTCGTTGTCGAGGCGGCGCACCAGCGCGGTGAACGGCTGTTCGCCATCGAGATGCAGAAACTGGTTGGGAAACCACTCCTGGACCATGGGACCGTGAAGGCGGTAGAACGTATGCCCGCTCTCCTGCCAGGACTCCATGGCCTTGCCATGGGATTCCCAGAAGTCGCCGGACAGTTCGCAACGTCCGCTGTAAAGCAGATTGACGTCATCGAGCACCTGGTCATTGAAGTAGTCTTCCGCGTGGATGCCCAGCACCGCCGCCTTGATGCGCAGGTTGATGTCCTTGGAGACCAGGGTGATGTCCACGTCCGGACGCTCCTGCTGAAGGGCCATGG
>SKOF01000144.1 GCA_007120155.1 Thioalkalivibrio sp.
CACCCGGGACGTGCGCCGGCACGAGACCGCCCTGTTGCGTACCCTGGGCGCCAGCCGCCGCCAGGTGCTCGCGGGCCTGCTCTCGGAGTTCCTGGTCATGGGCCTGCTGGCGGGCCTGCTGGCCGCCGCCGGGGCGACACTGGTGGGCTACGTCCTCGCCCGGCAGGTCTTCGACCTGCCTTTCGTGCTCAACCCCTGGCTGTGGATCGCCGGTGTCGGCGGCGGCGCCCTCGGCGTCGGCCTGGCCGGCTGGCTGGGCGCCCGGGGCGTGCTGAGGCACCCCCCGCTGCTCACGCTGCGAAAGGCCGCGTGAGCACAAGGATGAAGGATAAATACAGAGGGTAACCAGTAGGATGGGTCAAGCGAAGCGGACCCATGCGGAAAGGCCACCAGGCCGACGACGGGTGGCGGCGCGATGGCGGCCGCCCGACCCCGGGCCTGGCTGCTGGCTCCCTGACTCCGCCATCCGCATGGGCACGCTTCGCTTTGCCCATCCTACGGCCCGGGACCAGGGCGGATGGCGACAGTAGGATGGGTCAAGCGAAGCGGACCCATGCGCAAGGGCCACAACGCCGACGACAGGTGACGGCAGGATGGCGTGGCAGCCCGACCCTGGGCCTGGCGCCTGCCTCCTGACTCCGCCATCCGCATGGGCACGCTTCGCTTTGCCCATCCTACGGCCCGGGACCAGGGCGGATGGCGGCAGTAGGATGGGTCAAGCGAAGCGGACCCATGCGGAAAGGCCACCAGGCCGACGACGGGTGGCGGCGCGATGGCGGCCGCCCGACCCTGGGCCTGGATCCTGACTCCTGACTCCGTCATCCGCATGGGCACGCTTCGCTTTGCCCATCCGACGGTCCGGGACCAGGGCGGGACGGCGGCAGTAGGATGGGTCAAGCGCAGCGGACCCATGCGGACCGGTGAGTCACAAAAAGTCAGCCGTTTCAGACACCGGCATTTCGTTTCCCGTTGTATCCTCGCTCTTGTATCTTGTCTCTTCGCCCTATGAAACATTCCCACTACCACAAGAAGCATGTCTCCGGCGCGCCGCTCCACGAGCTGGAGGCGCACTTCGCCGCGGTCCCCGGGGACCCCGACGATACGCGCCTTCGTGAGGCGCTGAAGATGGCCGTGGTCTACCGCGGGGACGATCCCCTGCGTCCCAGCGCCCTGGACGTGGCGGAGATCCTGCGCCTGCTGGGCGTGGATCGCGACACCCTGATCGCCACCCTGTTGCTGGACGCCTTCATGGACCGGCGCCTGCCCGAGGCCGCGATGCGCGAGCGCTTCGGCGAGGCGGTGGCGGGGCTGGTGCGCAGCGTCAACTGGATGCTCACCTTCAAGGAGGAGATGCCCCATGGGTCCGCCACCGGCCCGGAGCAGGCCGAGCGGGTGCGCCGCCTGCTGCTGGCGGTGGTGGAAGACGTGCGTGCGGTGCTCATCAAGCTGGCCTACCGGGTGCAGCGCCTGCGCCTCATGTCCCGGGATCCGGACGATCTGGCCCGGGCCTACGCGCGCGAGACCCTGGAGGTGTTTGCGCCGCTGGCCCATCGCCTGGGCATCGGGCAGCTCAAGTGGGAGATGGAGGATCTGTCCTTCCGCATCCTGGAGCCCGATGAATACCGTCGGGTGGCGAAACTGCTGGAGGAGAGCCGGACCGAGCGGGAAACCTTCATCCGGGACTTCATGGAGCGCCTGGAGAAGGCCCTGCGGGACGAGGGTGTCGAGGGCAAGGTGCTGGGGCGGCCGAAACACATCTACAGTATCTGGCGCAAGATGCGTCGCAAGCAGCTCGATTTCGACGAACTCTACGACCTTCGCGCCGTGCGGGTGACCGTGGACCGGGTCTCCACCTGTTACACCGTGCTGGGCGTGGTCCACGGCCTGTGGCCCCACATCCCACAGGAGTTCGACGACTACATCGCCAACCCCAAGGACAACGGCTACCAGTCCCTGCACACGGCGGTGATCGGCCCGAAGGCCAAGGTGGTCGAGGTGCAGATCCGAACCCGGGAGATGGACGATTTCGCGGAACTCGGCGTGGCCGCCCACTGGCGCTACAAGGAGGGCGGGCGCGAGGACCAGGCCATGGGCCGCGCCATCGGTTCCCTGCGCCGCCTGCTGGAGAACCGCGAGGACGACGAGGCCCTCATCGACAGCTTCCGCTCCGAGCTGTTTCAGGACCGGGTGTTCGTGCTGACCCCCCGGGGTGACGTGGTGGACCTGCCCAGGGGCGCCACGCCGCTGGACTTCGCCTACGCCATCCACACGGAGGTGGGCCACCGCTGCCGGGGTGCCAAGGTGGACGGGCGCATCGTGCCGCTCACCTACACCCTGCGCTCGGGGCAGCGCGTGGAGGTGCTCACCACCCGCCAGGGCGGCCCGAGCCGGGACTGGTTCAACCCCAGCATGGGCTATCTCCGCACCTCCCGGGCGCGGGCCAAGGCCCGGTCATGGTTCAAGCTCCAGGACCACGACCGCAATGTCTCCGAGGGACGCAGCATCCTCGACCGGGAATGCCAGCGCATGGGTGTGACGAATCCCGACATGGAGGCCCTGGCGCGGCGCTTCCATCTGCCCAACCGGGAGGAGTTCCTCGTGGCCCTGGGCGCGGGCGACATCAGTCCGGCCCAGTTGGCCACCGCCCTGCAGCCCGTGGCCCCGCCCGTGGAATCGCTGGTCAGCACCAAGCGCCGCAAACGCGGCCCGAAGCCCGCCGGGGCCGACCGGTCCGAGATTCACATCCGGGGCGTGGGCAATCTGCTCACCCAGATCGCCCGCTGCTGCCGGCCCGTGCCCGGCGACCCCATCATCGGATTCATCACCCGGGGCAAGGGTGTGAGCATCCACCGGCGCGATTGCGTGAACGTCCTGCGCATGCCCGCCGAGAAGCGGGTGCGCCTCGTGGAGGTGAGCTGGGGTGCCGAGCCCCGGGCCTACCCGGTGGACGTGCGCATCGAGGCCTTCGACCGCCAGGGCCTGCTGCGCGACATCACCGGCGTCATGGCCAACGACCACATCAACGTCCTGTCGGCCACCACCCGTACCGACCGCAGCGACCAGTCCGTCACCATGGAACTGACCCTGGAGGTGGAAGACAGCGCCCAGCTCAGCGGCCTGATGGACAAGCTCGGCGCACTCCCCAACGTCACCAGCGTACGGCGGGTGGTTGTGTGATTGTCCGTTGTCAGTGGTCCGTTGTCAGTGGTTAAGAGCAGAACCGACAACGGACCACTGACCAATCACACCTGACTGTTCTTCAGGTACATTGTCTGCCAGGGGCGGGCGGCGTTCAGGTCGGGCTCCACACCCAGTCCGGGCGTCGCGGGCAGGGGGAGGCAGCCCTCATTGTCGAGCGAAGGGAAGGGTGTGCCCAGCACTTCGCGCAGCGGGTTGGGGTTGGCGTCCACTTCCAGCAGACCGTCACCGCCTGCCGCGGCCAGCAGGTGGGCCGATGCCATCAGGCCGATGCCGGCGCCCAGGAAATGGGGGCAGTAGCGCCGGCCGGCGGCGAGCACGGCGCGTGCCACGGGCAGGCAGCCCGTGAATCCGCCCCACTTGCAGATGTCCGGCTGCACCACCTGCATCACGCCGGCCTCGATTGCACGTTCGAAGGCGGCCGTGCCGCGCAGGTTTTCCCCGCCGGCCAGAGGCACCGGGGAGGACCCGGCGAGACGGCGCCATTCATCCAGGGGTCGATGCGCACCCAGGGGCTCCTCGAGCCATTCGGGCCCGAACGCGGCGAGCGCTTTCGCCATCTGCAAGGCCTCCTCCACGGACCAGGCCTGGTTGGCATCCAGCATGAGCCGCTCGCCCGGGGCGAGGCAGGTCCGGGCACGGTCCAGTGCCGCCAGATCGGCCTCGCGGCCAAAACCCACCTTGATCTTGAATGCCCGATAACCCGCCGCGCGGCTGTCTTCAAGAATCCGCGGCACGTCGCCGGGGTTGATGCCGCTGGCATAGGCGGGGACCTGCCCCATGGCGCTCGTGCCGCCGAGTACCCGTGCCAGCGGTTGCCCGGCGCGGCGGCCCGCCAGATCCCAGAGGGCGATGTCCACGCCCGCCAGCACCTGGGCCAGCGGACCCCATTCCCCGGTCTGGACCGCCAGGATCCGAAGGGCGGCCTCCAGCGCGCGGGTGGCCTCCGGTACGCTCGAAAAGCGCGTGGCCAGCAGAAGGGGCGCCAGCACTGTGTCCAGGAGCCGCGCACGGTGTTCGGCGCCGCAGGCGGGGAAGTTGCACCAGACCTCGCCCCAGCCCCAGGCGCCGTCGGCGTCTTCCACCCGTACCAGCACCGCGGGCCGGCTGTGCATTGCGCCGAACGAGGTCACCACGGGGGTGTCGATGGGAGCGCGGAAAACGAAGGTCTCCACCCGGCGGATGGATACGGCAGCCGTGCCGGGCAGGGCGGCGTCCGGGTCCAGCGGCGGATCGCTCGGGGTCAGAACTTCATCGCGGTGCATGGGCACGGGTTTCCCCTCGGAGTTGTGTTGGCCGATGTCTTGGCGTCGGCGGTCATTCAATGGTAGCCTGTCCTTCAGTAAAGATACTATAAATAGTACGACCATATCTTTCATCGTTGAACGGACATCTGCCGCATGGGGCCAGGATGATCGAGAACAGACCGGATCCAGGGGCCGTCACCGGGCCGGCGAGCGCCTACGCGCACAGCCGCCTGCCCCTGTACGACCAGGTGGCGTCCGACCTGCGGCAGCGGATCAGCGCCGGGGAATGGGCGCCCGGAGAGCGCATTCCGAGTCTTGAGGATCTGGCGGAACGCTTCGGCGTGGCGCGGGTGACCGTGCGCCAGGCCATCGGGCTGCTGGAGCAGGAAGGGCTGATCTGGAGACGCCAGGGCAAGGGCACCTTCGTGACCCGTCGGCCCAGCAATGATCGCTGGCTGCCCGTGGGGACCGAGTGGTCGAGCCTGTTGCGCATGATCGACGGCACACGGATGCGCCTGATCGAGACCATGGAGGTGGAGCGCCCGGAACCGCTGCGGCCGGAGGACGGTACACCCGCGGCGTGTTATCAGCGCATCCACCGCATTCACACGCGCGACGGGCGGCCCTACTGCGAGATCGATCTGTTTCTGGCCAGCGATATCTACGCGCTGGCTCCGGAAAGGTTCAGGGAGCGCCTCGTCCTGGAGACCCTGAACGGCATGGAGCAGGTGGCGTTCGGCTCCGCCCATCAGACCCTGACGGTGGGGCGGGCCGACATGGAGACGGCGCGGTTGCTGGACATGGACGTGGGTGGACCGGTGGCGGAGGTTCGCCGGGTCATCACCGATCGCTCGGATCGGGTGATCTACGTGGCGGCGATCGTCTATCGCGGCGATTTCGTCAGACTGGATATACAACTACTGGGTAGCAAAAAAGACACCATTGGAGGAACGGGATCATGAAATTCTCACGTTTATCGAGCCTTGCCGTCGCCTGTGTGGCGGCACTGTCCCTGGGTTTTGCCGCGACGGCTTCCGCCGAGTGGCCCACGGGTGACGTCACCTACATCACCAACTTCAATCCGGGCGGCGAGTCGGACATCACGGCGCGCATGCAGGAGTCCACGTTCAAGAAGATCACCGGCCACGGTTTCATCTACCAGTACCGGGTGGGTGCCGGCGGCGCGGCGGGCTGGGCCCAGCTCAACCGCATCACCAGTGACGGCTCCGCCATCATGGGCATCAACACGCCGCACATCTTCCTGCAGCCCCTGGCGGGCAACGTGGGCTACAAGACCGAAGACGTGAACGTGGTCTACATCTTCCAGCTCACCCCGTATGCCCTGATCGTGCCCAAGGACAGCCCGATCAAGGATCTGGACGACTACATCGCCCGTGCCAAGGCCGCTCCCGGAACGATCACCGTGGCGGGCACCGGTACCAACTCGGCACCGCACGTGGCAAAGGAGAGCTTCGATCACTTCGCGGGCATCCAGACCACGTACGTGCCGTTTACCGGTACCGCCGCTGCGTCCGCCGCGCTGCTTGGCCGCCAGGTTCAGGCCCAGTGGGCGTTTACCACGGCAGGCGTGCAACAGGGTGACCAGGTGCGCCTGCTGGGCGTGGCCACGGAAGAACGCCATCCCCTGTTCCCGGACGTGCCCACCTTCAAGGAAAAGGGCATCGACTTCACCGGCGGTGCTCGCCGCGGAGTGGCCGTGCCCAACGGTGTGTCGGAGGAGATGCGCCAACAGATGTCCGATGTGTTCGCCAAGGTGAACCAGGATCCGGATCTGCGCAAGCGCATGGAGGATGCGGGCTACGTGCTGCTGGACATTCCGTACTCGGAGATGGCTGAATACAGCCGTCAGCTTTCCGAGAACTATCAGCAGGTGGCGCGCCTGCTGGGCATGATCCGCTGACACGGGCCACCCCCGCGACGACCCTGCACAGGCACCGGCTGATGCAACGGAACTGATCCATGTTCGAGTACCTGATTCAGGCGCTCACGCCCATGAACCTCATGCTGGCGGTGGGCGGGGTCATCGCGGGGGTGGCCA
>SKOF01000192.1 GCA_007120155.1 Thioalkalivibrio sp.
GAAACGCCGGGCCAATCCGTTGGGCTGGTGACCCGCCACGAGCGGCTCGCGGGCCCGGACACGCGGGTGGAGATCGTGACCGAGGGCATACTCACCCGGCGCCTGCAACGGGATCCGGCCCTCGCGGGCACGGGGATCGTCATCTTCGACGAGTTCCACGAGCGCAGCCTGCAGGCGGATCTCGGCCTCGCCCTGTGCCTGCATGCCCGCGACCTGCTGCGCCCGGACCTCAGGATCCTGGTCATGTCCGCCACACTGGACACGACGGCAGTCAGCGCGCTGCTGCATGACGCACCGGTGATCACCAGCGAGGGGCGCAGCCATCCGGTGGAAATCCGCTGGAGCGGCCCGGCCCCGGATCTCCGGACGATGCCGGCCGCCGTGGCCCGCACGGTGCGCGAAACGCTGGCAAAGGAGCCCGGCAGCGTACTGGTGTTCCTGCCCGGGCGCCGGGAGATCGAACAGGTGGCCCGCACCCTGGCGTCAGGGGTAGACCCCTCCACCCGCGTCTGCCCGCTCTACGGACAACTGACCCCGGAGGCCCAGGACGCCGCGATCCTGCCGGCCCCCGCGGGCGAACGCAAGGTGGTGCTGGCCACGGACATCGCCGAAACCAGCCTCACCATCGACGGCATCCGCGTGGTCATCGACGCCGGGCTGGCGCGCCGGCCGGGCTTCGACCCCCGCACGGGGCTCACCCGGCTCGATACCGTACGCATCAGCCGGGACAGCGCCGAGCAACGTTGCGGGCGGGCGGGACGCCTGGAGCCCGGGATTTGCGTACGCCTGTGGTCCGCGCAGGCCCACGCCCGCCTGCCGGCCCATACCCCGGCGGAGATCCTGGCAGCGGATCTGGCACCCCTGGCGCTGGCCTTGGCCTGCTGGGGCGCCGGGGCCGATGAACTGGCCTGGCTCGATCCGCCGCCGGCCGGCGCCCTGGCGCAGGCCGGGGATCTGCTCCAGGGGCTGGGCGCCCTGGATCCTGCCGGGCGACCCACCGCCCACGGGCGGGCCCTGGAGGCGCTGGGGACCCATCCCCGGCTGGGCCATATGCTGCTCCGGGGCCGGGAAACAGGACTGGGCCGCACGGCCTGTCTGCTGGCCGCGCTGCTGGAAGAGCGTGACCCGATGCCGGCCGATGCCGGTGGCGACCTGCGCCTTCGGCTGCGTGTCCTGACAGGGGATGCCGGGGGCCGGGACATCCATCAGGGCGCCGCCAGGCGCATCCGTGCCCTGGCTGAACGCTGGTGCCGGCAACTGGGGATCGATTCCGGAGAAAAGGTCGACGCGGAGGCCGCCGGCCTGTTGCTGGCATTCGCCTATCCGGACCGCATTGCCCTGCGCCGGGCGGATGCCGGGGGACGTTTCCTGCTCTCCGGAGGCCGGGGGGCACGGTTTCCGGACGGCGAGGACCTGGCGGCCCAGGAATGTGTCGTGGCGGCGGTGCTGGACGACAGCGGGCGCGAGGCGGTCATCCGGCTCGCCGCCCCCCTGGACAGGCATCGGCTGGAACAGGAGCTGCCCGGGATGATCAGGAGCCGGGACGTACTGGCCTGGGAGGAGGCGGAACAGGCGGTGGTGGCCCGCCGGGAACGGCACCTTGGAGCGCTCATCCTCAGCAGCCGGCCCCTGGAATCCGTGGATCCGCAAGCAGTCACCGGCATTCTGCTCGACGCGATCCGTGCCCGGGGATTGCGCTGCCTGCCCTGGAACGCTGAGAGCGAACGGCTGCGCAAACGCCTCGCCTTCGTGCATGTGCTGGAGAAAGGGACCGGTTGGCCGGATGTCTCGGACGAGTCGCTTCTTGCGAATCTGGAACACTGGCTGGGGCCATACCTCTCGGGCATGAGCCGCCTGAGCCATCTGCGCCGGCTGGACCTGGGTGCCGCATTGCAGGGCCTGCTCGACTGGCCCAAGTCCCGGCGCCTGGATCAGCTGGCCCCCACCCATATCCGCGTGCCCGGCGGATCGCGCCTGCCCATCGACTACACCGATCCGCAGGCCCCTGTCCTGGCGGTACGCATCCAGGAGGTGTTCGGCCTGATGGAGACTCCGTGCATTGGCGGCGGCCGTGTTCCCCTGACCCTGCACCTGCTGTCACCTGCAAGGCGCCCGGTGCAGGTCACGCGGGATCTGGCGGGTTTCTGGTCACGCACCTACGCGGAGGTGAAGAAGGACCTCAAGGGCCGCTACCCCAAGCACCACTGGCCGGACGACCCGATGGCGGCGGAGGCGGGGGTTAAGAAAATGATGAAGGATGAAGGATGAAGGATGAAGGATGAAGGGGGCGGGTCGGCGAGCTTCCCTCTGCCCTCTATTGTGCGCGCCGCATCTCCCGCACCTGGATGCTGCTGGCCGGCGGCAGCATCAGGTTCTGGGCGCTGGCCACGTCGTAGCCGTAAAAGTTTCGCAGGTGATTGTAGATGCGTTTGTCGCAGAAATCCCTGTCGTACTCGATGCCCTCGATCACGGCCCTGGCCAGTTCGGCCGCCTCGTGATCCGGGAGGTTGATGACAAAACGACGGCCGTCCAGGCGGAATCCCGCCTTGATCATGCCCGACTGGATCTTGCCCCACAGTTGACGGCAGTTCTCGTAGGAATCATGTTCGTGATCCAGATCGATGACGACCGCGTACGTCATGGCAACCTCCTGTACCCCTGTCAGGGCAAGCCCTTTTTCCGTTGATATCAAAAGTGCGTCACAAAGGCAACAAAATTTGTGATGCATTTCACAGGGCGGGACAGGGGCCCCGGTTCATCAGGCTCTCAATAATGAGACCGGGCGCCCGTGGACGAGTTCTCCCCGGGCGCCGGTTCCCCCGCGTCAGGTGATGCCAGGCAAGGAGGCCGCTTGGTCAGGGGCGGCGGGGAGTTGTGGCATTTGCGTTTCGCGAATATGCTGTCGCCATGATCCTCAAGCCCCAGGACATCTTCATCTGCCTCAAGCTGGTGACCAAGGGCCGGCAGCCCTGGACCTACCAGCAGCTCTCCGCGGAGCTGTTCATGAGCGCCTCGGAGATCAACGCGGGGGTGCGCCGCGCCAGGCGGGCCCGCCTGGCCGGGCCCGGGCCGGACGGCGCCAGTCCGCAGCCGAATCTCCTGGCCCTGGGGGAATTCCTGATCCACGGGTTGAAGTACGCCTTCCCCCCCGACCGCGGGGCCTTCACCCAGGGGGTGCCCACGGCCCACGGCGCATCGCCGCTCGCCGGGGCGCCGGGCACGGAAGGGGGTGACCCGATACCGGTCTGGCCCCATCCCCAGGGGCCGGTGCGCGGCTACGCCTTTTCCCCGCTGTACCGGTCCGTGCCCAGCGCGGCACTGGCCGATCCCGCCTTGCACGAACTGCTGGCGCTGGTGGATGCCATCCGCGATGAACGCTCACGCGTGAGCAATCTGGCCGTGCGGGAACTCACCGCACGGCTGCGCTGACCCACAGCAGCCCGTCGGGGCCGGGAGTCGAACCTTCACCGTGGTGAAATGTCATTTTTCGTATATCCCGCCACTTTCCCGCCACTGTTCGTCACAAGCGGACCCGGCAGGACAGCGGCGGGAAAGCGGCAGCGGACCCGCCGGGACCCGGCTATAGTTCTACATTCCGATGCCGCTACCCGCATCCGGGTGGCGATCACTCCAAGAAATCAGAATCAGCAAAGGAGATACTCATGACCCGTCTGTTTGTACTCATGATCCTGGCCCTTTCCATGG
Organism: Thioalkalivibrio sp.; assembly: GCA_007120155.1. Classification (GTDB taxonomy): domain Bacteria; phylum Pseudomonadota; class Gammaproteobacteria; order Ectothiorhodospirales; family Ectothiorhodospiraceae; genus Thioalkalivibrio_A. Next base: position 3,706 of record SKOF01000192.1, read on the forward strand.
GGATGGCCCATGGCGCAGATGTGCGCGGGGAAGAGGTCAGCTATTCCGACAACGGCACCGAGCTCCACGGCTACCTCGCCTACGATGCCTCCGCGGACGGACCCCGTCCGGGGGTGCTGGTCATCCATGAATGGTGGGGGCACAACGAACACGCCCGCGAGCAGGCCCGGCGCCTGGCGGCGCTGGGGTATACGGCACTGGCCGTGGACATGTACGGAGAAGGCCGCCTCGCGGATCATCCCGACGACGCCCGCACCTTTGCCACACTGATCCGCGGAAACCAGGCGCTGATGATGAAGCGCTTCGAGGCCGCCCGGAAGTTCCTTCACGAACATGAAAGGGCCGATGCCGCACAGACCGCCGCGATCGGCTACTGCTTCGGCGGCTCCATCGTGCTGGATATGGCGCGGTTGGGGGCCGACCTGAAGGCCGTGGCCAGCTTCCACGGCGCACTGGCCACGCAGAACCCCGCACAGAGCGGCAAGGTGACCTCCCGCGTCCTGGTGCTGCATGGCAACGAGGACCCGATGGTGCCGCCGGAACAGGTCGAGAATTTCAAGAAGGAGATGGATGCAGCCGGTGTGGATTACCGCTTCGTGGGCTATGACGGCGCCACCCACAGCTTCACCAACCCCGGCGCGGATGAGGCTGCCGAGAAGTTCGGCATGCCCGTGGGCTACAATGCCGACGCCGATCAGGCCTCCTGGTCGGAACTGGAGCGCTTCCTGGCGGACACCTTCGGCGGCTGACCGGGCCCCGGTCGTGACAGCACCACATGGTGCCGGCATCCGGGCAGCGGGCCCGGGTGCCGGCGCATTGCAGCTCAGATCAGGAGAATGAGAAGCCCCAGGGCTGCAACCACCGCCACGGCGACCAGGATGGTCATCTGAAGCCGACGCTGGCGCCGGCGTTCCTCTTCCCATTGCCGGACGATGGGATCCCGGCTGCTGTCGCGGACAGGTCCGGTACCGTCACCATCGATGGCCGGTGCGCTCTCCGTGCCATCCTGCTCGGCGCGCAGTTCCGGCACCTCCGCTTCTTCGAACGCATCACCCGTAGACTCAAGCACCGGAATCTCCGCCGCGGCCTCAGTCGCTGATGCGTCATCCGGTTCCTCGACCGGTGGCTCTTCGTCCGTCGGCAACGCTTCCAGGTCCGGTTCCTCGGGAACCGGTCGCGGGGCAGCGACTCGCTCCCGCAGCTCGCGCTTTGCATCGGCCAGCTCCTGCATGAGCGCTCGCAGCTCTTCCTCCGCAGCGGCCCGGGCCTCGTCGCTGCGTTCCAGCCGGGTTGCCATCTCCACCATCTCGTCCTCGAGCTGCAGCTGGTTGAGTTCGGCATTCTCCGCGCGCACCCGAAGGGTCTCGAGGGCATCCTCATCGGGGACCTGCGCCTCCAGCGCCTCGGCACGCTCCCGCATACCGGCCAACTCGGCCTCCAGGTCACGCAGGCGTTCGCGCTCCGATTCCAGTTCCCGCGCCAGGTCTTCTTCCCGGCCAGCCGCACCGCCCTGGATCTCGCTCCCCGCACGCTCGAGCGCCTGTTCCGCCTCACGGGCCCGTGCCTGCCATTCGGAGAGTTCCTGTTCGGTGCCGGCCAGCCGGGCAGCCCACTCCGACTCGTCCCCGTCAAGGGCATGCAAGCGGGCCTGTAACTCCACCACCTTGCCGCGTTCCAGTCCCAGCGCCTGCTCCACCGCCTGGTGCTCGGCACGGGTCGATTCCAGTTCACGGCGTAACGAACCCGCCTCCTCGCGTGCGCGCTCGTGCTCCGAGAGCACGCTCTGCAAGCGCACCTCCAGATCGTCCGCACGGCCCGAGGCCTCGCTGGCCGCCTCCCGGGCAGCCGTCAAACCGGCCTCCAGTTCCCCGGTTTCGGCGCGCAGGCGCTCCAGTTCGGTCCGCTCCGCCGCCAGCTGGTCCTCCAGTTCGCGAATGCGGTCGGACACCCGTTTCTCGTCCACGCTCTGCTGGCGCAGGATGAGTTCCCTGCGCAGCCGGTCCCGTTCTTCCTGGGATTCGCGCAACTGCTCGCGCATGGCATTGACCGTCTGCTCCCATTCCTCGGAGGCCGAGAGCGACGAGGCCGTGGCGCGCTGCGCCTCCTCCTGCCAGCTCTGGAGCTGCTTTTTCATATCCAGCAGGGTTGCCTCGAGTTCGGAGACGCGCTCACGAAGGCGCCCCGGCTCGGCCGGATCCCCGCCCGCCGGCGAAGCATCATCGGGGGGCTGGCCGCGCCGCGGGTCCACATGGCGACGCGCGACTTCCAGGATATCGTCCGCATTGAAGGGCTTCTGAACCACGCCGCTCGCGCCGGCGGACATGGCCCGTTCACGCGTGCCCTCGCTGTCCTCGTTGCCGGTGATCAGCACAATGGGCATCTCGCGAACCCTCGGATCACCCGATTCGCGAATACGCCGGATGAGGCCATAGCCGTCCAGACGGGGCATGGACAGGTCCGTATACACACAGCATACGGCCGGATCCTCCAGGATCCGGGACCAGCCCTCCTCCCCGTCGGCGGCCTCCACCACCCCGTAGACCTTTGCCAGGATCTTCTTCAGAGCCTGCCGCATCACCCTCGAGTCATCCACGACGAGGATGGTCAAGCCAGGTTCCGGGATCGTGTCCTGATCAGCCCCCATTCGCCCGAAGCCCCCTCAAGCTTGCCTGATGGGCGGATGCCCAGTGGCCGAGTGTACCGCCTCAAGGCCCCTCGACCCAACGCGGGCTTGATTCGACCGTCCCGCGACAGTACGGTCTTGTGACCTTCCTCACGGTCAAGGGGCTCCAACC
>SKOF01000193.1 GCA_007120155.1 Thioalkalivibrio sp.
ATCGCAATGCCCGGAATCCCGCGTGACCGATGCCGGACCCGCGACGCTGATCCGTTCCTCACCGATACCTGGCCGCTTCGTGTGGAATGCCTTCGTTGGCAACAGCCGGCACATGCGCCCCGTTGCAGACGGGTACCCGTAGGAGCCCGGTCCTCCGGGCGAAGAGTGAGCCGCGGAGGCAAGTTCGCCCGGAGGACCGGGCTCCTACGGGGGGGTGATTCGCGCCGATCTTCACGCCCCCGACCGGGGACACCCATGATCCCCAGAAATGGCCGATTCCACTCGAAACGTCGAAAAACCTCCCTACTCGCCCATCCCCATGCGGATGTAGCCGGTGGGGCAGACATCGGCGCAGATGTGGCAGCCAATGCAGCGGTCGTAGTCGGTGTAGACGTAGCGCCCCATGGTGGCCTCCTTCTTGGGCGTGCGCTTCACGGCGGTCTGCGGGCAGAAGATCACGCAGTTGTCGCACTCGAAGCACATGCCGCAGCTCATGCAGCGATCCGCCTCGGCCTGGGCCTCCTCCTCGCTGAGGCCCCGGAAACGTTCCTCAAAATGACCCAGGACCTCTTCCGCCGACACGCCCGTCTCGTGCCTCAGGTGGCGGGGGGTGTGCTGGAAGTGCCCGAGGAACAGCTCGTCGGAGGGAATGATCTCGTTGCGGGAACGGTCCTCGTAGTTGTGCACGGCGTAGCGTGACTCGTGGGTGCCCCACTCGGGGCCGTCGCTGTACGCTGCCGGTTCCAGGTGCACCTCGCGCAACTTCTCCAGAAGGCTGAAGTGATGCACGTCCACCTTGGGTCGGGGGCCCGGATCCGCACGCCGCATATACTGGTCCACCGTTTCGGCGGCGATGCGCGCATGACCGATGGCGGTGGTGAGCAGATGCGGACGCAGCATGTCGCCGATGGCGAACAGGCCGGGACGTCCGGGTACCTGGTAGTGCCGGTCCGCGTCCACCAGCCCGCGACCGTTGTCCAGCCCGTCCATGCCGGTGAAATCCACGCCCTGGCCGATGGCGGCCACCACCAGATCGCACTCGATATCGAACTCGGTGCCCTCCTTGACCCTGGACTGATTGCCCTCCCATTCCACTTCCACCACGCGCAGTGCCCGCGCGCGGCCGTCTTCCCCCAGCAACACCTCCACCGGCGCCAGACTGCCGCGGATCTGTACACCTTCGTGCATGGCCGCCTCCACCTCGTGGCGGGCCGCCGGCATGCGATCCACGGGGCGGCGGTAGACCAGCAGCACCTCGGAACCCTCGTGGCGTGCAACATCCGCCACGTCCTGAGCGGTCTGGTTGAGGATCACCCACTCCGGCCGGTCCTGCTCGCGCACGTTGTCGATGTGCCCGAGGCGGCGCGCGACGGAGACCACGTCCATGGCGGTGTCACCGCCGCCGATCACCACCACCCGGCGCGCGGCATAGCGCAGGCGGCCCTGGTTGAAGGCCTCCAGAAAGGCGATGCCGCTCACGCAATTGGGCGCCTCTCCACCGGGCACCGGCAGCGGCTTGCCCGACTGGGCCCCGATGGCGAGCACCACGGCGTCGTAGTCACGCTGCAGGTCCTCCAGGGAGATGTCACGCCCGATGCGCACACCGAGGCGCGTCTCCACGCCGAGATCGACAATGCGCTTGATCTCGCAGTCCAGCACGTCGCGCGGCGTGCGGTATCCCGGGACCCCGTAGCGCATCATGCCCCCCAGATGCTCGTGCTCGTCGAACAACGTGCAGGCATGGCCCATGCGCCGCAACTGGTAGGCGCAGGCAAGCCCGCCCGGTCCGCCGCCGACGATGGCGACGTGCTTGCCGGTGGGACTGCCGGCCTCGGCCAGCCGCAGGTCGTGGGTCCTGGCGTAATCTCCGATGAACTGCTCCACGGAGTTGATGCCCACGCGGTCTTCCACCTGGTTGCGGTTGCAGCCGTCCTCGCAGGGGGCAGGGCACACGCGCCCCATCACCGAAGGGAAGGGGTTGGCATCGGTGGCGCGCTGGAAGGCGTACGTCTGCCAGTCCAGGCCTTCCGGCGGGCGCTCGATGCCGCGCACGATATCCAGCCACCCGCGCACGTCGTGCCCGGAAGGACAGCTGCCCTGGCAGGGCGGCGTGCGGTGGACGTACACCGGACACTTGTGGCTCGCATCGGCCTCGAAGATGGCGTCCTTGAACGTGCGGTAATTGTCCTCGCCGTCCCGGTAACGGCGGAAGGTCAGGGTCTGGTCGTTCATTGTCTTCCCCCAGGGTGATGACCCGATAAGTATAGTGGAAAATAAGCGACCTTCTCCCCTCGATTCAACGGGTCATGGGCCGGCACCCGGGCCGCCGTCGCGCCGATCCGGCCGGATACCGCGCCCCGGCCGGCATCCTCCACCACGCGGATCGGGCCCACGCTCCGTGACCGCAAGTCTGCGCGCCTGCCCGCCGAAACCGGGGCTGCGCTAAGATAGGCTCTGCCTTGCAGGATCGATCCGGTGCCATCCGGCGGATGGCGCCGTTCATCAGCGACCAGGATTTCCGGTGTCCGTCCAGGTTTCCGTCATCATCCCCGTGTACAACACGCGCCCGTTCCTCCGGGAATGCCTCGAATCGGTGTTGGGGCAGACCCTTGCGCAGATCGAGGTCATCGTGGTCAATGACGCCTCCACCGATGACTGCGCGGCCATCCTGGACCAGTACGCCCGGACCGACCCACGAGTCACGGTGGTACACAACGCGCGGAACCGGGGCGTCTCGGCGGCGAGAAACCGCGGGATCGACCTCGCCACCGGGGCCTATATCGGCTTCGTGGATTCCGATGATGTCGTTGCACCGGAGATGTATCGGGTGCTGCTGACAACGGCCCTTGACCAGGGCGCCGATATGGTCAAGTGCGAGTACCGCATCAAACGGGGCGGGAGGCAACCTGCGGGCTCCGCCTTACCGGCGGGGCGGGTCCGTGTTCTGCCGGGTGGCGTTCAGGCGGTGCAGGCGTATCTGAACAACCGGATCGACACCATCTGTTGCGACGGCCTGTACGCCCGTCGGCTGTTCGAGGGAATCCGCTTTGTAGAAGGACGAAGGCACGAGGACACCCAGATCATCCCCCGGCTGCTGCTCCGGGCGGAGAGAGTCGCCCTGGTGTCCGGCACCTTCTACTTCGTGAGGCGACGGCCGGGCAGTTTCATGTCCTCGTTCACGGAATCCAGATTCGATGAGATCTGGGCCCGCCGGGATCTGCACCGGATCCTCTCGGGCACGGAGGCGTATCACCGTCTCCGGCATCGGATCGACCAGAAGGTCACGTCCAGCATTATCCGCACCCTGTCGGACGCCTATGAAAGCGGCACGTTTCCGAACCTGATCATCCTGTGCCGCACGCTGGAGCGTTACATCACGCGGGATGAAATCCGGGCGCTCGCCAGGAACCGTCGCATCCGGTTCACACACAGGATGCTGCTCCATGGATTCCTGGCCACACCCGCGACGGTGATTCTCTATGGCCCCTTGCTTCGAATCTGGAGGCGTGCCCGCAAACGATTGCCCACGCGTCCCGCGGCAAAGGGCCGATGACGGGGGCATTCCGGGCTGGAGTCCGTTATTTCCTGGTGCAATAGCGCGTGACCGGCATGCCGTGATCGACTTCAGTTCACGCGTTGTTCTTCCAATCCATCGCCACGCCGGGGCCAAAGGACGATGCGCCGGAGCCGGCGCACCCTGGCGTGTACACCGGGCTCCCGGCGGTGCAGCAAGGTCCGATTGTCGAACATGACCACGTCACCCGGCTGCCATTCATGGTGCAATACAGGCGCCGCCTCGATGATCATTCTCTCGAGTTCCACCAATGCACGCGGCCCGATGCTATCGGCCATCCCCTGAACGGTCCACGCATGGTCGCCAAGACGGATGAAGCGATCGCCGGACCCGGGATCGATCTGAACCACCGGGACCGCAATGCCGGGCCATGGCGGAATCGGAGGCAGACGGACCTGCATGCCCCGGCGGGTGAACTGCATCGCCAGTCGCACATGCTGCGTCAGTGCCCGCACGCGCCGTGCCAGCACCCGCGCCCATCCGGGCTGCCCCGACATCGGGGCACCATGCCGGATCCACCGGGACATCTCGACATGATGCACGGCCTTCCACCCGTCGATTCGGGTTCGCGTCCCCTCATCGAGCGCCGCATATGCGCCACGCATGTCGGCGAACTGGGTCTCGGCACAGCCACGCTCGACCGCCTCGGCCGCGAGCATCGTCACGGGCGGGTCCACGTCGGCCCACGACAGATCCGCATGCCACTGTTCGTTGAAGAACACCCGTCGAGGAGCGGCAGCGTCACCGCCCGCGTCCGTCTCGTATCGCACCTCCGGTCTACGCGGCACTGCCCGGGATCGCTCCGCCAGGAGCGGCCCGAAAAATGCGGCGACCCGGAGCTGCTCGCTTGGGTTGATCGTCTGCCCGCGCATCACGACCACACCGTGTAGAGCAATCGCCGTCACGATGGCGTCAACATCCGGACCGGGCCCGGAGAGCGCGGCAAGATCGATGCCGTGCAATTCGACTCCGAACGGATCCCTCAACGTCGCGACCCCGGCCGGATCGGTGTGCCGGCCAAACCCCCGGGGATGCGCTCCCCGAGCAACTCGAAGATCGTCGGCACAATATCAAAGGCACTGCGGCGCTCCCGGTCCCTGGCCAGACCCGGCCAGTCGATGTAGGCGAAACCCCGCTCGCCGGTGTGCCCTCCTGTGCGCCGGAACGGATACGGCCCGATACGCCCGCCGACCGGGTGTTCGAATCCCAGCGGCGTCCCGCGCCACTCGATGTAGATATCCGCCTCCGAGGGGCCGCGCTCCAGGGGTGCGGATTCGGGATACCAGATCTCGTCCACGACCGGTTCGCCCGTGTGCAGGCAGCGCGTATCATGCAAGGCGGCGACAAGTTCATCACGGGCCGCGTCGAACCTTGCAACGGGCACCACCCCCCGTTTCTCTCGCCCGGCCAGGTTGATTCGGATCTGCCCGTCGTAGAACGACGGGAAGGCAAAGGCAGGCATGCGCGGCCAGTACGGCTGATAGCGCGCCGAAGGCATCCAGTCAACGGTGCCGGACCCGCCGTTCCCGTATCCTGTCCATCGGGACAGCCTCAACCGTCTCCAGGCGCGCGACAGGCTGCGGCGCAAGGCCTGGTAAGCCGGAGAGGGCACGAGTCCCTGCATCACCTTGAACCAGTCCTCATGCGGTTCCATGAGGGGCACGCCGCCGGGCAACGTCTGTCGCCACGCCGGGGGGCCTGCATGGGAACGCCCGAAGGCCAGCCTGAACATCAATTCCGGGAGCAGAACCATCGAGGGGATATCAGCCTGGTTGGTACCCATGCCATGCATGGCGAACACGACGATCCCGGCATCGGGCGCTACTTCCCGCAACGTCCCGCACATGGCATCGATCTCGCGATAGATCCCGCGCAGCGCCTCCCCGGCGGGATGCGCCGACGGTATGCCGTGGAGCGGGTGTGCGGGGTCGACACCGTGCCAGAACTGCTCGATGGCGGAATGCGCTTCGCTGACCGTCACCAGCGCCACGTCCCAGTCGGTCAGACGTTCACCCAGCAGCCAGGCGGCCACCCTCGACCGCTGGCGCACGCCTTCGATCAGGTCGGCCCCCGCCTCCGCAGTCCTGTCGGCGGAGGGCCAGGTGAACCCGTAGATCCAGCGCCGGGCGGCATACCGCCCGAAGCGCGCCAGGATCTCTCCGTCCAGCCCGGCGGGACTCGCCTGTGCGGACACCCCCGGATCATGCGCGCCCCAGTTCGTCACGCCCCGGGCGCCGCTGCGTGCCAGATCAAAATAGGGGGCATCAAAGACCACCATGCGGTCTGCGAGGTCGGCAAACACCGGTTGGGCGCTGGTGACGGCCTGCCGGACCGTATAGCGTTCGGGATCGAATGTCAGGGCAGACCAGCGGCCGCCATCTCCCGGGCCCCGCCCGGTGGCCACCTGTTCCCAGGCGAGTCCCGTCGCCTTGGCGCGCCCATGGTCGAGATCGAATACCGACGCGGTCTCCGCCAGCCGGGCCATATGCGGCATCTCGCCGGACGCCATCATCGCTTCCGCCAGAGAGATCTCGAAACCATCCAGTCCGAGAACGATCAGGCGGCGACTCACGGACGGCCTCCCTTTTCCGGTGTTGAGGACACGTCTGCAGCGGAAGCCGCACGCGGTGACACCTCAGGCACCCTATCGTTATTCATGCGTCCCATGACGCAGCCGGCCTCGAAGGCGGCCCGTCTGAGCGCGCGCACCCAGAACGCCGGACGCGCCGCCAGCGTTCCGACCACCACCGCGCCGGCAAAGGCCGTCATGCGGATCACCCCCAGAACCACAGGGAAGGTCTGGCTGCCGCCTGCCGCACGCACCGCACAGCCCACCCGATACCCGTTGCCCGCGTAATGACGGACCAGGTGCCGGCGCGTGCGGCGCTCGCCGGAAATGACGTGCTGTACACGGGCATCGGCGATCCATTGCCCCCGGCCGCCTGCCGCCAGGATACTGTTCAGCAGCGCCGTCTCCTCGCCTCCGATCAGGAGGAACCCCGGACGGCGCCCGAGACCGGGATCGTACGCAAAGCGGCGCTGCCAGTCCGAACGCACGGCATAATTGGCACCGTAGGGCAGATAGCGGAAATGGACCGGCGCGTCACATGGAACATGCCGGACAGCGAACACATCGCTGAAAAGGCGCCAGGTCTGATGGAACCACGGCGGTATCTCGCCTTCGAACAACGGCTCGATCGGCCCGCCGAAGAATGCCGCACCAGGGTGCGCAGCCAGTGCCCGCGCATATGCCTCGAACCACGACCGGCCAACGACCACGTCATCGTCGATCCACGCGATCACGCGGCCACTGCACGCACCGATCGCGGCATTACGGGCATGGGAGATGCCAGGACAGGGTTCGTCCAGAAACCGGACAGGCAACTGCCGCGCATGCCGCCTCACGACGACCTCGGACCTGTCGGTGCATGCATTCAGGACCACCAGGATCTCGTAGGACAGGCCCGGCGGCTTGTCGGCTCCGCCCAGCGAAGCAAGCGCACGGTCCAGCAACCCCGCGCGATTGCGTGTCACGATCGCGACGGTCAGATCGCAGGAACCCCGGAACCCGCCGCTCGAGAACTCCTGCTCCGCCGGTGTCATGACAGTATGCCCGCTACGGCAGGTTCGGGAGACATCTGAAAGATGGCAGGCGGCGCTGCGTGAGCGCCGTAGGTGTCAGCCTCCTGATGCGGTCGATCCATTGGGTAGCCCTGCCTTGCACATGGGGCGGCACAGGCGCTCAAGGGCCCGGCGAGTATGTGGGAAGGATAAGCGCCCTTCGCCTTCATGTTCAACGAACCGCACGCCAACACCCGTGGAACCCACCCGGCCGGGACGGCCATGTCGTTCACACCATCATGTCCACAACATGTACTGCATCCGCAACCGAACTCCATGTGCAGAGCCCCGCGACTCCGGCGCTCTTCAGGGAAAATCAGCGCTCCATCGCTTCCTCCCGGGTCCGCGCGTCAATCAGCTTGTCGCCCATCCGGCAGGCTCGGGCGAGCGGTCACACGCCTCCCGCGGCGCCAGGCACCATCGAGGTCGAGTGCCCGTTCGACTGCGGGTTCCTTCTGGTGGGTCTAGAATGATGGAAGGAAAAAATTGGTGCTTTCCGGCATCGACAGGCCGTGCAGGTAAATGTACAAGGGGCCGGCGGCCGGTTGGAGGTTCCGGATTGCGCCTGTGTGGGACCAGCCCACCGATCAGGATATGCCGTTGATGAGAATATTCACAATCGCCGCGATTCTTGTGGGCCTCATGCCGGCCGGTCCATCCGCGGCACACGATTCGGACACGCTCCCCAGACTCTCTTTTGATGCCTACGGCACCCTGGGCGTCGTGTATTCCAGCGAGGAGCGGGCCGATTTCGTCGGAAACCTGTTACAGGCCGAGGGCGCGGGCCACTCCCGTCAATTGAGTCACAAGGTCGACAGCCGACTGGGGCTACAGGTCACGGCCGAACTGACACCCCGGCTGTCCAGTGTCTTACAGGTCGTCACCGAGCAGGAATCCGATGGCCGTTTTCGGCCCGGCGTTGAGTGGGCCAACGTGAAGTATGATTTCACTCCGGATTTCAGCATGCGAATCGGCCGCATGGTGCAACCAACCTTCATGGTTTCCGAATATCGGAAAGTCGGTTACGCCACCCCCTGGGTACGTCCACCCGAGGAAGTCTATCGCATGACCCCTGTAACCACTTTCGATGGGATCGACTTCAGCTACCAGCGCCGTTTCGGCAAGTACATCAACACCCTGCGCGGCGTATACGGAAGCAGTGATGCCGAGAGTGGCGGTGGCACCGAATTTCGCGCCCGCGACGTCATGGTATTGTCCAACACGGTCGAATGGGACGCTTTCTTGCTGTTTGCCAGCGTCGGTCGTTACCGGCTGACCATCGAGGATGTCAATCCACTGTTCGACGCGTTCAGGCAGTTCGGGCCGGAGGGCGGCGCGATTGCCGACCGGTACGATGCCGATGACAAGCAGGTTACGATCGTTACCGCCGGTGCACGCTATGATCCAGGCGGCTGGTTCGTCATGGGCGAACTCGGCAGTTTGACCACCCGAACTTTTCTTGGCGACCCCCGGGGGGCGTATGTTACCGGGGGTTACCGAATTGGCGCATTCACCCCCTATGTCAGCTTTGCCAGGATCTGGGCGACCGGTGAAACCTCCGATCCCGGCCTGTCCACCGACGGGCTGCCGCCGCCGCTTGCCGAAACCGCCCGCCAGCTCAACTTCACACTCAACGAATTGCTGGCCTCGGGGGTCCGACAGAAGAGCCTGTCACTTGGTACGCGCTGGGACTTCGCGCGCAATATGGCGTTGACGTTCCAGTATGAGTATCTGGATCTGTCCTCCGATTCACCGGGGGCTTTCGTCAATATCCAGCCGGGTTTCCGGCCCGGGGGTTCGGCCTCGATCGTAAGCCTGACCCTTGACTTTGTCTTATAAGTTGCCTGCCATGAAGCGAAAATTTCTTGCAATGGGTTTCGGGCTGGCCATGGCCTCTTGGCTCGCAACGACATGGGCCGAGGTCGTGGTGGTCGTTTCGGCGGAGAATACCAATGAAAGCATGTCCCGATCGGAATTGACCGATCTCTTTCTCGGCCGGAGATACCAGTTTCCCGATGGCGCTCCGGCGGTGCCGATTGACCAGCGTGAGCGCTCACAAGCCTATCCGGAGTTCTATGCGGAATATCTCGGCCAGACACCGGCGCAGGTCCGGGCGCACTGGTCCAGGTTGATTTTCACCGGGCGCGGGCGCCCACCGCATTCGGTGCCGAACGGCCAGGCAATGGCCGACGCCGTCGCGGATAATCCCCGAGCCATCGGCTATCTCCATCCGGATCATTTGGATGACCGACTGCGGGTCGTTCAAATTGAGTAACGAAACCGAACACAAAGTCCACGACGCGGGTTCCGCTGAAGCGGGCGGTCGACGGCGTGTGCTTCATCTGCTGATCGAACCGACTTTTATGATTACCGGCGTTGCCTTGCTGGTGCTGACAATCATCTGGGCGGTTACCCTGAACCTGACAGAGCGTGAGTACGATGCCGCTGATCGGACTGCCGCTGCCCTCAGCGCCGATGTGGCCAATACCTACGAAGCCCAGGTGGTCCGTGCCCTGGGTGAGATCGACCATGTGCTGCGGATGATACGATTTCATCTGGAGTCCGAAGCGGCCGAAGAGGTTCTGGACGTGCTGGGCGCACGGGATCTGCTGCCACCGCAGCTGCTGTTCACCATCAGCATCGCCGATGCCCGTGGTGAGGTCCTGGCCAGCAACGATCCGGAGTTTGGAGACAGCGTGGCTTCACGTGACCATTTCCTGCGCGCCCGCGATGAAGAGGGCATGGTCGTCGGAGCGCCTCACCGCAATGGCACTGCAGACGAGTGGCAACTGACATTCGCCCGCCGTATCGTGGACGATCAGGGGGCCTTTTCCGGGGTTGTGGCGGTGACGACTTATGCGGAGTATTTCGTCAGCGGTTATGACGCCCGTATCATGGGCGAACTCGGCATGCTCGGCCTGCTCGGCACCGACGGTGTTTTCCGGGTGCGGCGAACAGGGGACACGGTGACTGCCGGCACGGAGATCGATTTCACATCCATTGTTTCGGACGATGATCCTGGCCCGCAGGAATCGGCAGAGGTGGCCACCAATCACTGGGACGACGTTCGTCGCTATACCATTGCCCGAAAGCTGTTCCAGTTTCCGCTGGCTATAGTAGTCGGGCTGTCGGAACAGGAACGATTGGCGCCGGCCGACGCGCTACAACGCACATATATGTGGCGCGCCGGCGGCGCCAGTCTGGCGGTGGTGGCGATCCTTGCGTTATTGGGCCGTTTGAGCTGGCAGCTCCAGCGAGCGCGTGTCCAGGTCGTGGAAGAGCGGCTTGCCCATGCTCGACGCGTGGAGTACATGGCCTTCCACGACAGTCTCACCGACCTCCCCAACCGCGCTTTCTTCAGCCACCTCTTGACTCAATCCATCCGTCATAGCCGGCGCTATGGAAACCGGATCGCGCTCTTGTTCCTCGATCTCGACCGGTTCAAGGCCGTCAATGACTCCCTCGGTCACGATGCCGGCGACGAACTGTTGCGGCAGGTGGCCCGCAGGCTGACCGACACCCTTCGCGAAAGCGATATCGTTGCCCGTCTGGGTGGTGACGAGTTCGTGGTGCTCCTGTCGGAGGTTACCGAAACGACCCAGGCTGCCAAGGCCGCGGAAAAGATTCTCTCGGCTGTCGGAAAGTCGTTTTCACTGGCCGGTCAAGAGTTGCGGATCACCGTGAGCGTGGGCATCAGCTTGTTTCCCGATGATGGCGAAGACGAGCAGACTTTGATCAAGAATGCCGATGTCGCCATGTATTCGGCCAAGGAAGCCGGAAAGAACAACTTCCGGTTCTACTCCAAGGAACTCACTACCGAATCCCTTGAACGACTGGCGCTGGAAACCAGCTTGCGCAAGGCCCTGGAGCGCGATGAATTTCGTCTTTTCTATCAGGCCAAGCGCGACATGACCACCGGGAAGATCAGTGGAATGGAAGCGCTCCTACGCTGGGACCATCCCGACCTCGGACTGATCCCGCCCATGCAGTTCATCCCCCTGGCCGAAGAGAACGGTTTGATTGTCCCGATCGGGCGCTGGGTAATACAAACTGCCTGCCAACAGAATGTCGACTGGCAGATGCAGGGGTTTCCGCGTTTGAGCATGGCCGTCAACCTTTCCGCGCGCCAGTTTCTGGAGGACGGTCTGATCGACGATATCAGGCATGCCCTGAAAGCATCGGGTATGGCGCCGGAACTACTCGAACTGGAGATCACCGAAACCACGATCATGCGGGATATGAAAAAGACGATTAAAGTTCTCCACGAACTGAAACGTATGGGAGTCCGGTTGGCGATCGACGATTTCGGCACCGGCTACTCCTCGCTGTCGACGCTGAAGGAGTTTCCGTTGGATACGATCAAGATCGACGGCTCGTTTGTGCGTGGTGTGGACAGCAATGCCGAAGACCGTGGATTGACCGACGCCGTGATCGCCGTCGGCAAGAGCCTGGGTCTTACCGTGGTGGCCGAAGGCGTAGAATCCCAGGGGCAAGCAGACTTCCTGCGCACGCATCTGTGCGACCAGTTCCAGGGCTTTTACATCAACAAGCCCATGCCGGCTGAGGAGTTTGCCCACCTGTTGGCGGAGACAAACGGACGCGAATAGCCTGCTGTTGCGGTCGATTCACTGGGCGCCCCTGCGTTGCACATGGGGCCGCGTCGGCGCCCTTGTGGATATCCCGAAGCGTGCACGGCCTCGAAAGCCGCCGATCTCAAGGAAAAGCCAGCGATCCATTGCCTCCTCCCGGGTCCGAATACGAATCGAGATGCCGCCCATCCGCCAGGGCCGGGCAACGGCAACAACGACACTGATAGGCGGATGCGACGAGACATGTCGCAGTGAGAAAGGCACGGACAACAGGGTGATCATGACGAACGGCACCTCATCGAGGTTCGGCGGCCAGCCGGATGGCGGGGCCCGCCCTGATGGATCAGATGGGAAACCTGCCTACCGGGCACTACCCGCCTCATCCAGGCGTTCCAGAAGATCCTCCACGGCTCGATCGAGTTGCCGGTCCCTGCCGGCCACTTCGTCCTCGGGTGTCTGTGTCACCAGGACATCGGGCACGGCGCCATGGTGTTCCATGTCCGTGCCATCGGGGAGGTACCAGCCACGGAAGGGACGGCGGACCGTGGCGCCGTCGATCAGGGTATGGCTGCCGGCGGAGATGACCCCGCCGTACGTCTGCTGGCCCACGAGCGTACCGCGACCGAGCGTGCGGAACGCGTGTGCCAGTATCTCGGCATTGGAATAGCTCTTCTCGTTGGCCAGCATGTTGATCGGCAGGGTGTAGCGCGGGGCGTCCAGCCTGCCCTGGGGGTAATGACCGGTCCGGGACGGATCGGCGCCTGCCGGGACCGTATAGGCGTGATCGGGCGCCATGATGGATGTCAGGATTCGGTCCGTCGTGCTCCCGCCGCCGTTGTTGCGGACATCGATAATGAGGCCGTCCTTGCCCTCGGCTGCGGCGTAAAGGTCACCCTGGAATCCCTCCAGGGAGGTCTGGTTCATCGCCTGGATATGAAGATATCCGATCCTGCCGCCCGACAACGCCCGCACCGTCTCCCGGCTCTCTTCGAGAAAAGCATCGTACTTGAGCCGGGCAAGTTCGGTGAAATCCACCGGCGTGATCAGCGTCTGATACTCGTGTCGGCCCTCTCCCAAAGGACGTTCCAGGGTGACGACGAGTTCCTGACCCACGCGGCCTCGAAGCGCCCGGGCCAGGGGGTCACGGGCATCGAAGCCCCGCAGGTCGATCCGCGTGATGATGTCCCCCGGCCAGAGCCGCAGGGGGCCGCTGGCTGCCGGGCCATCCGGAACGATGTCCTCGATCCGGAAGCCGATCCGGCCATCCTCCAGTGTGACCGGCTCGTAACGGATGCCGAGCCGCCCCGAAGGCTCCCGCAGGGCCGACACCGGACCGGGGTTGGAGACACCCATGTGTGATGCCGATAGTTCACCCATCAGGCGGTTGGCGATGTCGCTGAACTCGCTGGCGGTGCGCGCATGCCCGATCAATGTTTCGTAATCCGACACGACGGCAGGCCAGTCCAGGCCCTTCATGTCGGGTCGGTAGAAGCTTTCGCCGACCACCCGCGCCGCCTCACGGAACTTCTGCAGCGACTGCTCCCGCAGGTCGATGCGGATACGATCGGAGATGTCCGGGTGCTGATGCACCGGATTGCCGGTCAGGTTCACCATGCCCACCCGGCCATTGTTCACATAGACCAGCCGATCGCCGGTGATGTTGAGATGCTGCACCTCGACAGCCGGTCCAAGGCGCTGTCGACCGCTGCCGTCCCAGTTCATCACCACGAGCCCTTCGCCCCGGGAAACAAACACGTAGCGGTCCCCGCCCGGGGTCATCTCGTTGGCGAACTGGTGGGACGGCTGGGCGGTTACGCGCTTCACGCGGCGCCAGGCACCGTCGAGGTCCAGTTCCCGCTCGGGGGCCGCGGCTTCGGATCGCTCTCCCGGCGCCCCCACCGGAACAGGCTCCCGAGCCGCTGCCGCCCGGCGGGCATCGCGGTAATAGGCCGTCCGTTCCCGGGCCGTGTAGTTGTCCAGTTCACGGTCCAGATAGACCCGGTAGAGATCGAAGCTGTCGCCTGAGCGGTTGGAGATAAAGCTCAGCTTGCGGCCGTCCGCCGACCAGCGCGGGTTCAGATCGTTGCGCGGATGGCGCGTGACGTTCACCGCCTCCCGCGATCCATCGGCGGGAACGATGAAAATGTTCGCGCTGAAGTTGAGATCGTTCTGCGCGTAGGCGATGTACCGGCTGTCCGGTGACCACCGCCACTGGATGGTGCTGTCCCAGCCCTCCACCAGAGTGCGTTCGTCACCGCTCTCCAGATCCATCACCACCAGATCCCCACGGCCGCGGCGAAACGCGACCGACCGGCCGTCGGGAGACGGCATGACACCGCGATCGTTGTACGCCGTCTGCACCACCGGCCAGACGGTGAACTGCACCGCATCGTGCCAACGGGCGGGATCCATATACAGCGGAAGATCCTCCGCGGGAGCCGGTGCCAGCTCCGCTTCCGGGATGCTCTCCGGGAGCTCCGGCAACTCCTGTACGGGCTCGGGAAACATGGTCGGTTCGTCGGGCTCATCGGGTTCCGGCTGAGCCAGCGGATCAACGGGTATGCCGGGGTCCACGGGGGCAAACGGATCGTCCGGATCCTCGCTGCGGAGGTCAGGCTCCGATTCCGGAGGCTGATCCGGATCGGTCGGTTCCACCCCCCCGGCAGGGGCGTCCGCGGCCGTTTCCGGTGGCCTGGGCCGGTCGCCGGGCGGCTGCCGTTGGTAGGCGCTGCGGATCTCGCCGCGCGTCAACGCGACGCGGGCTTCGTAGATGGATTCGGTGCCGTCGGAATCGTTGGTGAAGTACAGGCGCAGGCCGTCCGGCGACCAGGACAGGTCCCGGTGGCGGGCATGCGTATCCGGCGTCACGACCCGGGTGACGCTGTGTTCGTCCGTGTGGCGTATGTAGACGCGTCCGTAGGCAATATAGGCCATCGTCTTGCCGTCCGGGCTCAATGCCGCCTCGGTCACGTCCCGGCCGACCCGGTGCAACCGGTAGTTGTCGTGGCCATCATCACCCGCGCGCACGTCGACGGGCCGGGGTTGCGGGTCGGGGACGGAGAGATCCAGCGTGTAGAGGGTATCCCAGACATGAAGCACGGCGGTTGTCCCGTCCCGTGACACGTCGAAATGCTGCACGTCGCGGCCGTCGAAGTCGGTGAGGCGAACAAACCTGCGCGCCTCACCGCCCAGATCGACGCGGTACAGGTTGACGGTATCCAGCTCACGGTCCGACATGAAAATCAGCGTATGCCCGTTGACCCACTGGGCGTTGCCGTCATCCCCGTCCCGGGTGGTCACCGCCTCGAAGCGCCGCTCCTCGCGGTCGTAGATCCAGACGTTCATCGCATCCGGACCGCGGTAATGCCGGCGGCTCCAGCCGTGGTAGTAGCCGCCCCGGGTGAACGCGACAAGACGACCATTGGGAGAAAGCCGCGGCGCCGAACCGAAGGCATCGTGCAGCCGGCCGGGCTCGCCGCCCTCGGGCGAGACCGCATACGGGCGTTCGCTTCGATAGACATCGGCTTCCAGCAGCGCGGAGAACAGGATGATCGGCTGCCCGTGCTCATCCAGGCCATAGGCCGGGTTGCGGATGTGGCGGTCGCCATGGGTGAGCTGGGTCAGGCGTGTGCCGTCGCGGTGAATACGCCAGAGGTTCAGGTAGCCGTCCCGCATGGAGGTGAAGGTGATCCAGTCACCGTCGGGGCTCCAGTTGGAGTACAGATCATCCAGCGGATGACGGGTGAGACGCGCGGCCTCCCCGCCCCCGGCGGCCACGCGCCACAGGCCGCCTCGCCAGCTGAACACCAACTCGGCACCATCCGGACTGATCGACGGAAATCGCGGCAGACTGACCCGTTCCGCTGCCGCCGTGGAAGACACCAGCAGGACCAGGAGCAACGCGCCGGCCACCACGAGAATCGCGACCCGTCCGCGCTTGCTCGACCGTTCGGTTTGCTCGGATATCATCATCCTCGCGCCCTTCAAGTCGTATTCACCACGGGCGTGACGGTATCAAAACTTGCGCCGGCGGAAAAACGACGGCCGCACAGAACGGGAATCTCCGGGCTCACGGGGCCAAGCCGGAAATGGCGGGATGACCGCAGGCTGCGGCACTGCGCGCCAGCGTTCGGGCTCCGCTTCGCTGCGCCCGTCGAACCCATCATCTCCATTCTCTCGGGTCCGAATCGCGCGTTCATGCATGTTCAAATGCAAGGGGCCCCGAAAAACCCGGGGCCCCTTGCATTTGAATATGGCGGAGAGGGAGGGATTCGAACCCTCGAACGGGTTGCCCCGTTGCCGGTTTTCAAGACCGGTGCATTCAACCGCTCTGCCACCTCTCCGAACTTGGCGCCAATCCCTGGTCAGGTTTGTTGGGGTTCGTCCCTCACCCCGACCTGCAGGGTCTCACACCTGACGCCTGACTCCTCACGCCTCACCCCGCAAAGGCGGCCATCTTACCCGCCTGCGACCAAAAGCCACAACAATCAGGCGGTTGCCACGGGCACTTTGAACCGGTACCGGGAATCAGGTACCTTAGCGGCACCCATGGAAAAGAACAGAACCCGGAGACCCATCCATGCAGACTGAACGACTGTCCACGGCACGTCCCCAAAGCATCAGGCTGGCCACCAACAAGGTCATCCGCAACACCTACATGCTGTTGTCCATGACGCTGGCCTTCAGCGCTGTCATGGCATTCGTGGCCATGGCCACCGGGGCCCGGCCGATCAGCTGGATCGTCATGATCGCCGTGTTCATCGGCGGGCCCTTCGTGATCCACGCCCTGCGCAACAGCATCTGGAGCCTGCCCCTCACCTTCGTGTTCACGGGCTTCATGGGCTATGTACTCGGCCCCATCGTCACCCTGTACCTTGCCCAGCCCAACGGCTCCGAGATCGTCATGGGCGCCCTGTCGACCACGGCGGTGATGTTCGTGGGCCTCTCCGCCTATGCCCTGACCACCCGCAAGGATTTCAGCTTCCTGGGCGGCTTCGTGTTCGTGGGCTTCCTGGTGGTGCTGGCGGCCATCGTGGCCAACCTGTTCCTGGGCCTGCCCGCCCTCTCGCTGGCCATCTCGGCGGCGGCCGTGCTGGTGGTATCGGCGGCCATCCTGTTCGACACCAGCCGCATGGTGCACGACGGCGAGACCAATTACGTGATGATGACAGTGTCGCTGTACGCAAACATCTACGTGTTGTTCCTGCACCTGCTCAACCTGTTCCATGCCTTCACCGGCGAAGGCTGAGACTCAGGCCGCATGATAATCTAATGGGGCCCCGCCATGGCGGGGCCCTTTTTCATTAGTTCTGGACGGAGGATGAGGGGCCATGACCCAGCGAGGTGTGTTTCTGGACCTGGAGACCGTGGACCGCGACGATCTGGACCTTTCCAACCTGCGCGCCGCCCTGCCCCACTGGACGTTCCACGCCTTCACGGAACCCCGTGATGTGGCAGCGCGCCTTGAGGGGGCGCAGGTGGCCGTGACCAACAAGGTGGTGCTGGACGAGGCCGCGCTGGCCGCGGCCCCGGAACTGCGACTGATCTGCGTGGCCGCCACCGGCACCAACAACGTGGACCTGGAGGCGGCGAGGCGCCGTGACATCACCGTGTGCAACGTGCGCGATTACGCCACAGCGGCGGTGGCGCAGCACGTGTTTGCCCTGATCCTGAGCCTGACCACCAGATTGAACGCCTACCAGCGCGACGTGGCCGAGGGGCGCTGGCAGGCAAGCCGCCAGTTCTGCCTGCTGGACCATCCCATTCGCGAACTGGCAGGGCTGACCCTTGGCATCATCGGCCACGGCGTGCTGGGCCAGGGCACGGCGCAGGCAGCCCGGGCCTTCGGCCTGCAGGTGGCGGTGGCGGAAAGCCTGGTTTCCCCGGGCAGCGATCCGGACCGGTGGCCGCTTGAACGCCTGCTGGCCGAAGCCGACATCATCAGCCTGCACTGTCCGCTCACGGAACGGACCCACCACCTGATCGACGCCGAGGCGCTGGCCGCCATGAAGTCCGATGCGCTCCTGATTAATACGGCCCGGGGCGCGATCGTGGACAATGCGGCGCTCGCCGCGGCATTGCGCGAGGGGACCATCGGCGGAGCGGGCATCGACGTCCTCGAGCAGGAACCGCCCCCTGCGGACCACCCCCTGCTCGCCCCGGACATCCCGAACCTGATCGTCACGCCTCACATCGCCTGGGCCGCCCGGGAGGCACGCCAGCGGGTGCTGGACCAGGTGGAGGAAAACATCCGCGCCTATATTGCCGGCGCACCGCGCCACGTGGTCTGAGCCCGGGGAACATGCCCATGAGCGAGACACTGGAAACACGCATCGTCGAGATGGAGATCCGTCTGGCCCACCAGGACGATACCCTGCAGACCCTGAACCGCCTGGTCATCGACCAGCAACAGCAGATCGAGTCGCTGAAGCACCAGGTGGAGAATCTTCGCCTGCGCCTCATGGAGGTCATGCAGGCGCCGGAGGTTGATCCTTCCCTGGAACCGCCGCCGCCGCATTATTGAGGAAGGCCTCGACGCAGGGCATGAACATGGGACAGCTTTCACGAGGCTCCAGGGCGCATGGGAACCTCACGCCTTCAGTGTTTGATCCGATGCATCCCGCCCGATTTTCCCGCACCGGGCCGGTTTCGTGACCCCACCCACACCGCGGGTCAGCGTTACCTTCGACGGCGAGGCGTTCAGGGGCGACGCCGAGGCCCTGGCGGCCAGACTGGGCCTGCCCCTGGCCACCGGACCGGACGATGCACCGCTGCATCTCACAGTCAGTGCGGCAGGCCTTTCCTTGTCGCTCACCGGGCCGGATGCGCCGGGACCCGTCCGGGTGGATTTCATCTCCGGGCGTCTCGGCTACCGCCAGGCACGCATCAGCCCGCGGGGCGAATCACTGGCCCGGGCCGTGGGGCTGCGCGGGAATGAACGCCCGAGCGTAGTGGATGCCACTGCCGGACTCGGCCGGGACGCGTTCGTGCTGGCGTCCCTGGGCTGCCGGGTAACGCTGGTGGAACGCGAGCCCGTGATCACCGCCCTGCTGGAGGACGGCCTGGCGCGGGCGGCCCGGCAGCCGGGCCTTGCGGATACCGTGGCGCGCATGCACCTCGTGCAGGGCAACGCCCGGGATTATCTGTCGGCCCTGTGCGAAACGGCACGCCCCGACGTGGTCTACATGGATCCCATGTATCCGCACCGGGGCAAATCGGCCCTGGTGAAAAAGGAGATGCGCGTGTTTCGCGCCCTGGCGGGGGACGACGCGGATGCGCCGGAGATTCTCGATACGGCCCTGCGGATGGCCCGGCGCCGGGTGGTGGTCAAACGCCCCGCCCGGGCCGAACCCCTGGGCGGACGCAAGCCCACCCAC
Organism: Thioalkalivibrio sp.; assembly: GCA_007120155.1. Lineage (GTDB taxonomy): Bacteria > Pseudomonadota > Gammaproteobacteria > Ectothiorhodospirales > Ectothiorhodospiraceae > Thioalkalivibrio_A. The sequence continues at coordinate 19,161 of SKOF01000193.1, forward strand.
CAGGTCCCGGGCAAGACCACCCGCTTCGATGTCTACGTTAAGGGATGATTCAAGATTCAAAATTCAAGATTCAAAGGGGGCGAGCGGGAATCGCCATGCAGAGATCGCGGACACCGCCTTCCCTTTGAATCTTGAATTTTGAATCTTGAATCATCCTCAGCGGGAGGCGGGGTCGTAGAGCCGATGGGTATGGGCCGCGTCGGCCGCGTCCATGGCCGGGCTGCGGTGCAGCACCATCAGTTCCCGGCCGCGCCATTCCACCCGGTGCAAACCGCCGGGAGGCAGCTCGGCCAGATCGATCTGCATGGGCAAGGCCGAATCACCACCCGGATCACCGAAGAATCCGGACGCCATGGCATACAGCACAAACAGGAGCAGGCCGCCACCCATGAGCTTCAGAGTCACGCGCAGGTAAAGCCGCCTCGAATCCGAAGTCCTCATGGCCCGATCACCGCGTGGCGTCCTCCGGGAACTGCCATCGGGACGCCCGGGCACGTAGAATACGTCCATTCGCGCAGCCACCTGACATGGAAGAGACCATGAAACAACGCATCCCGCCCACCTACGTGGGGATCCACAACGACCTGTACGGCGGCATGACGCCCACCGGGGGCATCATCAAGGATGCCTGGGTGTTCGGCCTGATCCCCGAAGAGGAAACCTGCGAGGGCTGGTCCGCGGCCGATATCCAGACCCTGTACGACAAGGTCAGTGAAGCCTGGCAGCCCTACGGACATCTGGTAAGCACACTTCCGCCGGAACTGCGCGAGCGCCATACCCGGATCCATGATGCCGCGGTCCGGCGTGCCCAGGAGGCCGGCTGGGTACCGGGGCAGGATATGGACAGCGACATGGAATGAGGGCACCAGAGGCAAGATCCAGGAGGCAAGATAAAGACAACTACCACAAGCGCCATCACCTGCATCTAGTGTCGTGTCCCGTAAATATCTTGCCATTCAGCGCGGCTGTGCGGGCGTGTGGCAAGGCACGCTTGCGCAGGAA
>SKOF01000349.1 GCA_007120155.1 Thioalkalivibrio sp.
GCAACCGGCCGCTGCAGGCCAGCCAGAACATCAACCGCTTTCACGACGGTATCGCGCGGCTCGCCCAGATCGGCATGTTTCTCATGCTCGGCATGCTGGTGACGCCGTCACAGCTGATGCCCGTGGCCGTGGATGCCCTGCTCATTGCCGGCGTGCTGATCCTGCTGGCACGCCCGGTCGCTGTCTGGCTGTCCCTGTTGCCGTTCCACTTTCCGTGGCGCGAACAGGGCTTCATCGCATGGGTGGGCCTGCGTGGCGCAGTGCCCATCATCCTCGCCCTGTTTCCCCTGCTTGCCGGTCTGGAACAGGCGGGCGACTTCTTCAACATCGTGTTCTTCGTGGTGCTGATCTCGCTGGTGGTGCAGGGCTGGACCGTGGCGCCCATGGCGCGCCTGCTGCGCCTGGAAGTGCCCCCGACGACCCACGTGGTGCAGCGTGTGGAACTGGATATTCCGGGACAGCAGGAGATGGAACTCGTGGGCTACCGGCTGGCGAAGAACACCCCCGTGGTGGAGGAGAAGTGGACCAGCTTCGTGCTGCCCGGAAGCGTGCGCGTCGTGGCCCATCTGCGCGACAAGAAGCTGCTCGACTCCCCGGATCTTCTGGACCTTCGCGCCGGGGATTATCTCTATCTCATGGCCGCGCCCGACGACCTTCCCGATCTGGATCGTCTGTTTATCCCCCGTCCGGTGCCCAAGCGGCTGTCGGAGCAGACCTTCTTCGGCGAGTTTGTGCTCAATGGTGATGCCCATCTTGCCGACCTGTCGCTCGCCTATGCCCTCATTCTGCCCGATGGGGTGGCCGATCTGACCCTCGATGAGTACATTCGCAAGAAACTCCACACCACTCCGGTAGTGGGCGATCGTCTGTCTGTGGCCGGCGTGGAACTGGTGGTGCGTGAGATGCAGGGCGCGCGCATCACCCGGGTCGGCCTGAAGCTTTCTCATTGATCGGGGGCTGCCGTGTACGTGCTTGTGGCGGGACTGGTGATCTTCCTCGGTGTGCATTCGGTGGCCATCGCCGCCCCCGTCTGGCGCCAGCGCATGATCGGGCAAATCGGGGCGCTGCCGTGGATGGCCGTGTACTCGGTTATCGCCGCCGCCGGCCTGGTGTTGATCATCTGGGGCTACGGCCTCGCGCGCCAGGAGCCCGTGCCCGTTTACTGGCCGCCGACGTGGCTGCGTCACGTGGCGCTCCTGCTCATGATCCCGGTGTTCCCGCTGCTGTTGGCCACCTATCTTCCCGGACGCATCCGCTCGACCGCGCGTCATCCCATGCTGGTCGCCGTCATGCTCTGGGCCGTTGCCCATCTGCTGGCCAACGGCATGCTCGCCGATATCCTGCTGTTCGGCGGGTTCCTGGCCTGGGCGGCGGCCGACCGCGTCTCCGTCGGACGCCGTAATGCGCCCCCGCCGCCGGGCATGCCGCCCGGCACGCTCAATGATGCCATCGCCGTGGTCTGCGGGCTGACCGTCTATGTGGCCTTCATCCTCTGGCTGCACGTTCGCCTGACAGGGTTGCCGATCGTGGCATTGTGAGTCAGTCATCGGGTATTCCCCCGTTTCCTCATCCCCGTTTCCCCATTCTCCATGACGGCGGTCTGTCCGTTCTTTTCGGCTCGTCGATGTTGCGAATGGAAAGCTTGTGTCAGCAATGGCAGGTCGCCCGGAGGACCGGCCTTGTACAGGGGCGTCAAGGCACGCGCGTAGGAGCCCGGTCCTCCGGGCGATCGGGGTTTGGTTTGGGCAAGGATCGCCCACGGGAGTGGGCTCCTACAGGGGGATCAAGGCACGCGCGTAGGAGCCCGGTCCTCCGGGCGAATGGGGTTTGGCTTGGGCAGGATCGCCCACGGGAGTGGGCTCCACAGGGGGGGGTACAGCGCGGGTGTCCATGGATCCTCTGTGCGGATCAGATCCACCGGGAACGTCGAGGAACCTCTTTTTCCCGTTCCGGAACGCGTGTCACACGCGTCGTCACACGCCGCCTTGCCAGAGTGATCCTCCGGCAGGACCGGTGTGACATCCAGGCGTCGATTGTCTCGGCCGGGTGCACCCGGTGCCTCGCCGGATGCCTTGCCGCAACCTGCAGTCGACCATGCCGGAGCGGCACAGGCAGACGCCACAAGACGTGAGAGGAGGTGAGCGATGACCAGAATCACGAACCAGTCGAGTCGAGGGGGATGTCACGCGCAGGCCGGGCGACGCCGGGGTTTGCCGACACCGGGTGCGATGGTGCTGATTGCGATGCTCGCGGCCGCGGTGCCGTTCGCCACGGCCCATGCGGAGCCGTCCGCCGCGGCGGATGAGCCCGTGTTGTACGAGCGGCTCGGCGGCTACGATGCCATCGCCGCCGTGGTCGACGAACTGATCGCCCGCATGGAAGGCAAGTTCGATGGCTATTCCGAACACAGCCGCATGCGGACCCGTCAGCTCATCGTCGATTTCATGTGCAGTGCCACCGGCGGGCCCTGTTTCTATGCAGGTCGTGATATCCATACCGCGCACGCGGGCCTCGGCATCACCCCCGCGGAGTGGGAGGCATTCGTCGGGGTGTTCGGCGAGGTTATGAACGACTTCGAGGTGCCCGCGCAGGAGCAGGAGGAACTGGCGACGATGCTGCTTCCCCTGGAGGGAGATATTGTCGTGCAGTCCCGGTAATCGCCATTGATCACCCGGCCGCGGGGTTTGCGCCTAACCCCGTGGCCGGATCTTCCCGGCCGCCCGGCGTTCCGGTTCAGTGACCTCGGGCGGGGCCGGGGTCGCGCAGGGGCGCGGCAATCTTTCCTATACTCCGGAGTACCTTGGAGTATCCGGCGCGGCGCGCCTGATCCGGTGGTTCAGCGGATGCGGGGGTGCGGCCATCGTGTCCCCGATGTCCTCAGTCCGCATCGTTGCGCCGGGGGGAGCATCTCATGCCTCTGCGAACAACCGTCTTCTCCCTGCTGATCGGCGGAGCCCTGTGCCTGACGGGTTTCGGCGCCATGGCGGACGTGCTTCAGGCCGGCGGCGAGTGGACCCAGCGGGCACCGCTCCCGGATGCGCGCACGGAGGTCAGTGTCACCACGGACGGCAGCCGCATCTTTCTCGCGGGCGGCTTCGTGCAGTCCGGCGAGAGGCGTGCCGACGCGCCGCGCGCGGTGTACGCCTATGAGCCGGCAGCCGACACCTGGTCGCATCTGACCGATCTCCCGGAGGGGGTCAACCACGCCGGCCTGGTCTATCTGGACGGCAGGCTTTACGTGGTCGGCGGCTATCGCGAGAACACCTTCGAGCCGATCGATACGTTGCGCATCTTCGATCTGACCACGGAGCAATGGTCCGAGGGTGCGTCGTTGCCGACCGCGCGCGGCGCGCATGCAACCGTGGTTCTGGACGGCCGCATCCATGCCATCGGCGGACGTACCCACGGGCGTGCCGATGTAGGTGCGCACGAGGCCTACGACCCGGCAACGGATGCCTGGACGCGACTGGCCCCGCTGCCGACACCGCGCAACCATCTCGCCGGAGCAGTTGTGGACGGTTCGATCGTGGTGCTTGCCGGGCGCGACGACGACAGCTTCGAGATGACCGTGAACGAGATCTATGATCCGCGGGCGGATCAATGGCGGACGGGTGCGCCGGTTCCCACGGGGCGAAGCGGCGTCGCCGCGGCGGTGCTCGATGGCCATGTCTATCTGTTCGGCGGCGAGACCTTCGTGCCGCAGCGCAGGACCTTTGACGAAGCCGAACGCTACGATCCGCGTACCGATTCCTGGGAAGCCCTGCCGGCCATGCCGACGGCGCGGCACGGTCTTGGTGCGGCGGCTGTGGACGGCGCCATCCATGTCATCTCGGGCGGCCCCGAAGCTGGCTTCGCCTTCAGCGATCGCAATGAGCGGCTCATGCCCGGGGAAGCGCGCTGAAAGAAGTGCCGGAGGGCAGGGCCGGGGCCCGGTCGGAATGTCCCATCAGGCGCGAAGGCGCCATGACCGCCGGGCCCGGTCGTGAGGGAGGTGATGCCATGGGAAGCACCGGATCGTACGTTCGACATCTCTCGCTTTGGTTGCTGCTGGCCGTTGCGGGATGGCTTCCGTTCAGCACATGGGCGGATGCCGGCGCCCCGAGCCTGCTCGAGCGGCTGGAAGGCCTTGGCCGGGCATTGGAGGGCCTGGAAACGGGTCTGGCCGAACCCGCTCCGCAGGCGTCTGCCCCGATACGGCCGCAGAGCGGCGGCGCGTATCCCGCGGGCTGGTTTACCGGGCCTTGCCGGGAGCTGGGGAGGCCGGAGCAACCGGTGATCGGCCAGGCCTACCAGGTCATCTCCACCTACACCGCCTTCGAAATCTGGGAGGACGGACGCTGGGATTTCGACGTCCGTGTCCAGCATCCGTATCGCGGGCCCGGATATGCCTACGAATGTTCGCCGGACAAGGACCGCGTGCTCCTGCCGGCACGGTACGTGCCGCGAAACCGGGGCGACCTGCGCTACAGAATGATCGTGACCGGAACGATCCGTGACTTCGAGGTGCGGCGCTGCCAGACGGTCGGCGGCGGGCCGTGCCCCGTGGAGGTCGGCCGCGAGGAGATCCGTGACGAGTTCGAGTTCACCGTGGCGCGCGATGCGCGCTGACCGTCAGCGTGTCCACCGGGTGGCACAGCGCCAGCGCGGCCGCCAGTGAGAACGTCGCCACGAAGGCCCGGGCGTCGTCGACCCCGAAGCTGATGTGGCAGCGGTCGGTGCCGGGTTCGTGTGCAAGGCCGGCACAGAACTCGATGCCCCGGCTGATGAAATGGAACGGCTCGGACAGGGAGGAGATGCGCAGTCCCTTGTCCAGGTGCACGAAACGGTGCAGGTAGACGCGCCTGCCGCCGGGCAGAACGGTCACCTCGTGGACCAGACAGAGCCAGCCGCCCGGTACGGCCAGGGCCTGCGAGCCGCCGCGCAGATGATCCAGGGCCAGCGGCGGGTGATGCCTCCCGATCTCCCGGGCCTGCCGGGTGTCGAAGTCGTATTGCAGGATCACCGTGGGGTCGCATCCGTAGACGAAGCAAAGCGCCCCGTCACGCACCAGCGGCATCCAGTTCTTCTGGTGCAGGTGGGCGTTGTAGCTTCGTTCGGGATGCACGGCGGTCACGCGTCCGTCGGGTTCGATGTCCAGGAGTGCGATCTCGCACCGCGCCCGGGGATCCCGGTCGCGGACCGTGCAGGTGGCGTGGAGCCTGCCGTTCAGGGAGAAGAGCCGGCAGTCCTCGAAGCCGCGAATCCGTGAACCGGCCGCCGGCGGAACCGGTGCATCATCCACGACGACGCGGCTCCCGGTGATCGACAGGTCCCCGGACAGGGTCACCAGCACGTTGCGTGAGCGAATGACCCCGCCCGGGTCGTTGATCACATAGCGGCCGTCGTCCGCGATGGTGTAATTGACACAGCGCACCATGGCCAGCATCCCGCAGCCGTGCAGGCAGAGCGAGGGGTTCATCGGGTGATCGCCTTCGTCGGTGGGCAAGCGGAGTTCACGGATCGACAGCCCGGGCAGCAGGTCCGCGGCCGGCCTGGCGTAGTGGGGCGCGTTGCGCCGGGCCGTGTCGCGGATCTCCCCCGGTACCTCCCGGGAGACCGACAGCGCGTGGCAATGCCGCCGGCCCGCCTCCCGGCGGGCGGGATCCCCGCAGTAGAAACCGGAGATGCCCATCTCGTGGGGGAAGCCCCAGGTGTACGCGCGGTTGTCGATGAACAGCACGTCGTCGTGGGGATAGGGGATCGCGATGCCGGTCTCGCATGCCGACATGGCCGCCTCGTGGTCCCCCGCCTGGCGCAGGGCGCGGGCCAGTTCGTAGAGGGGTTCGGCACGGTGGGGCCGGCGTCGGTACGCATGGAAGGAGAGGTCGATAAAGGCGGCGCTGTCGTTCAGCCTGAGGTGACACAGCGCCAGGCGGTGGAGGGCGTACCAGACCTCCTCCTCCCAGCCGCCGGCCTCGATCCGCTTCCGGTAGGCCTCGGCCGCGCGCGCGTACTCACCTGCATCGTAGAGGGTCTGGGCCAGGTAGAACCGGTAGCGTGCATTGTCCGGTTCCCGCCGCAGACCCGCCTCCAGAAGCCGGAGGTCGCGCGCGAGCTTGTACTTGCGGCTCGACCCGGAGGCGTGGTCCAGGAACCACGCTCCCGCCAGACGCTCGCGTGGGGCTTCGGTCCGGAGGACCTCGTGCGTGACCCCCGCGTAGCGCGCGGGCACGTGACGTCCGAGGATGCGGAGGTTGTAGTAACTCAGGGTATTGCGTTGCAGCAGCAGGTAGGCGGGAGCGGTCAGGCGGCGGCGCAGGGCCTCGGCCGGTTCGTCCAGGCGCAGTTCCATGTCCGCGTCGCAGAACAGGATGTAGTCGAACGTCAGTTCCGTCGCGCGCCACGTCCAGGTCGAGGACCAACCCGGCATCGTCGGTGGCGTCCCATCGGACCTGA
>SKOF01000352.1 GCA_007120155.1 Thioalkalivibrio sp.
AGCTGTCAAGCGAACCGGCAAGCTTCTTCTTGATGTCATCCCACTCGGGACGCTGGGCACCGCACGCCTCGACCCACTGGGCGAGTTCATCCTCGGTGGGCGTGTAGAACTGGACACCGGACGCAGCCATCTCCGCCATGGCATAGGCGCGCGAGGCGGGCACCTGCGCCAGGTTCTGCTGGAAGGTCATCTCGCTGGCGAAATCAATGCCTTCCTGCACATCGGCGGGCAGGCCGCGGAACCACTCCAGGTTGCAGGAGTAAACCTGGGAGTCGGGCACCGGCTTGTTGAAGGTGATCCAGGAGAGGATGTCCTTGAAACCGTTGGAATACAGCGCCACCACCGCCGGATCCAGGGCATCGGCCACGCCCTGCTGGATGGCCGACGGCGTCTCCCCCCAGGCCACCGGGGTCGGATTGGCCCCTGCCAGCGTATAGAACTGCTGCAGAATCTCCGAGGCCGGCACGCGGAACTTCACGCCGCGGAGATCCGAGGGGGTCTTCAGCGGAGCGCTCTGCATACCCTTTCTCGCAGCCACGGTACGCGGATCGAGCACCAGGTAGAGGAGGATCTTGAAGCCGCGCTCCTCGGCCTTGGCATGCACCACGCTCTTCCAGGCGTCGGACGTTACCAGGTTGACGAACTCCTGGTTATAGCCGCACCAGTAGGGGATGTTGATCAGGTCCACCTCGGGCGCGAACGGAGAGAAATTCGAGATGGAATGTTGTGCGGCCTGGATGGTGTTGCTCTGGACACCCTGTGCCAGTGCCGAACCCATGCCCAACTGGCCCGCCGGGGCGAGGCGCACGTAGACATGCCCGTTGGTGGCATTCTGGATGTTTTCCTTGAGATTGAGCTGCATCAGCGGGTACCAGCGGGTGGCGCCGACGCGGTACTCGGTGGCAAGCGTCATGCGGACCTTCGCGGCACTTTCCCGCGCGCGCTCCTCCTGGGCGGTCTGCGCCGCGGCGGGGCTCGCCAGCAGCCCGCCGGCCCCGGCCACCACCGCCGCGGTAAACCCGTATTTGCCGCACAGCTCGAAGAATCGCCGGCGCTCCAGCGACTCCGGTGTATCCTGCTCAGTACGATTCCTGTTTTTTGTCATGACTACCGTCCTCCTCCAGGGGTTGCGGATCCGGTGGCTTGGCACCGGCCTGCCGTTCCGCCGCAAGCGCGGCGATCACGAAAAAGGTGGCTGAGCCGAAAAGAAGCAGAAACTCGGGTACCCGGGCAAGGCGTAGGCCGGGATCCCAGCCGAAGGCGGGCGCGAACCGTCCGTACAGGACATTGAGAAGAAACGTCAGGATAGCGAGGAAACTCGCCGTAAGCGCCAGGGCGACGAGCCATGAGCGCGCCCGATAATGTCCGTCGGATCCCATCTGGTCTCTACACCACGGGTTCAAACCGGCATCCGTTCACCGGCGCCCGGATGCCGGATCCGCAGGACAAGACATGGATGCATTTGAACAAGGCCCAAGATCGCAATTATTTTAAAATAAGGAATGCTGCGTATCAAAAATGGGGTTGATCTTCATCTTATAGTCGGTATCGGAGACTCGTGCAAGTCATGCGGCGGGAGACGATCGAAGACCGGCGCCGGAAGCACGAGGGTCTGCCCCCATGCAGCCAATCCGTCCGTCGGAACGCACCGCCCAACCGGAATCACCCCATCGCGCCGCCGCCTCAGCCAGGGGCACCCGAGGCGTCCGCATCAGGGGTTCACGAGCCAGTTCCATACCCGGTGCGTGACAACCCAGGCGCCCACGCCAATCACGGCTGCAGCCACCATCAATATCGCCGCCTCACCGGCGGTGGGCATACGCCCCAGCTGCAGCAGGACGTGCGTCGCGGCGACCACCACGACCGTGGGCGGGACGATTCCGATGGCCGTGCCAAGCAGAAAGTGCCGGAACCTGATGTGCGTGGTCCCCGCGGCCAGGTTGATGATCGTCTGGGAGACAATCGGGACCATGTTGATGACGATCATGCTGACGACACCGCGCTTGGCCAGGGATCGGCTCAGCTGTTTCATGCGGGTCCCGGACAGCCGCCGAACCGGACGCCGCCCGAGGTAGCGTCCGATCATGTATCCGATCACCGCCCCCAGGAGGGTGCCCAGGTAGACGACCGCGAAACCCAGCCAGGGTCCCAGTGCGATGACGCCGACAGGCACGAGCAGCAGCTGCGGGATGGCCAGCTGCTGGCCGACAACGACGCCCGCGAGAATCGCCCAGGGAAGCCACGGCCTGTCCGCGAACCGCCCCGCCATCTCCTGCAGCCGCGCCAGCTGCCAATTGTCGTCGCTCGCAATCATCCCCCACATCAGGGCCAGCGCCAGCAGCACGATCAGGACTGCCAGCAGGATTACGGCCCGAAGACGAACAGACATTGCGAACCCGCCCTTCAATAGCGAGAAGAGATTTCCCTTGCCCTCACCGAACCCCCGGGCACGATGCGGACACCCTCCGTGGATCGCCTGATCGGGATGGCGCCGGTGCCCACAGCGGATCCGCGGAACGCCTCATTGCCGACACAGCCGGTACCAGTGCTCGTCCGGCCTCATGATCATTTGCAGCACCTTCGGCAATCGAAAATGAGACGCTTCCACATGAGTGATCTTCCATCCGGGAAACGCGCCCTCGATTTCTTCACGGGTGGCACCGCGTATCAACGGCCTGACGCGCCTGGGCCAGACCAGCAGCATCACCGTGGCATCAGGTGCAGCGACCGCGTCGATCTCACGGCCCATAGCCTGCTGCCGATCCGTATCAAAATCGTGAAAGGTACCCGTGTCGAGCACCAACCGGAACCCCGCCCCGACACCGGAGGCACGCAACGCGGTGACATCGCCCTCGACGAGCCTCATCTCCACGCCGGCCTGCCGGATGCGCTCCCGTGCGCGATCCAGGGCCTTTGCAACATTGTCTATTCCGGTTACCTGCCATCCGCGCCTCGCCAACTGGATACCCCATATTCCACTCCCGGTACCCAGGTCGAGTGCGGGGCCGAAGGGAGGGGTCCGTCCGCTCTCCTCGCGTTCCATCAGTTCGCAGAATCTGTTGACGAACGCCGGATCGGCGGCGGCGTCCTCCCACGGGTGGAACCCGACCGAGTAGGCAAACTGGTAGTTCATGGCGACCTCCTGTGCAATTCGTTATCAGGGAATCACACGGTCCACGAGCACCAACTCGCAGCTCAATCCATAGATTAGATGGAATCCACGTCACTCGCACCGCCCGGAACGGGCATGCCGCATCACGCATTGCGCACCTGCAGCATACCCCTGCGGACGGCACCCGGAAGCCGGGTGGCGCGGGATCGTCAAGGTCGCAGCAATCCATCGGCGGTGGGGGGGGTACAACGGTCACGTCACGGAACGACAGCGGCCTGCATGCGGATCCGGGCAAGCCGCTGGCTCCAGGTCGAGGACTACTTGGGCTCAGCGAATGACCAGTACCGGGCACTCGGCATGATGCAGCACACGCTGGGTGGTACTGCCCATCAGAATCTCCTTGACCTGGGAAAGTCCCCGGCGTCCCATGATGATCATGCCGCCCGTGACACCGCCGGCATGATCGAGAATCGCCTTGGCCGGCTCGCCTGCGATGGTCTTCTCCTCCACCGATACTGATGTCTCGCCGATGGCCTTGCGTGCGGCTTCGAAGGCGGTCTTTGAGTAGCTGTTGCGCAGCTTCTCGAATCCCTCCGGCGAGAAGTGCTCCAGGTCCTTTCGGCTGGCCCCTTCTCCGGGCCAGCCGAACATGTCGAGCGGCGATTCCGGAAAGGCAAAGAGCAGGCGCACGGGCACCCCCAGCTTGTCGGCCAGCCGGGTGGCGTAGGTGGCGGCGGCATTGGCGTTCCGCGACCCGTCCACGGGCACCAGTAGAATATCGGGCAAATCGGTCATATCGGTCTCCAGAGTCGGTGAATGACTGTGCATTCCAGCCGGGGCAATCGGTGCATGGCTGAGTTTAGCCCATGACATGCGCTTGAGGGTTGACCCAGCGCATCCTTGTCCCGTTCCGGTGAAGCAAGGCGCGGCGCGCCGATCCCGGTTCAACTCTTGAGCCGATACCCCGTGCGGAAGATCCCCCACACCAGCAGGAGCCCAAGCCCGATCAGGCCGGACACCACGGCAAGACTGATCCCCATGGACACGTCGCCGCTGCCATGGAAAGTCCAGCGAAATCCGCTGATCACATAGACAACCGGGTTGAACAGGCTTACCGTGCGCCAGGCGCCCGGCAGCATGTCGATGGAGTAGAAGGCACCGCCCAGGAAGGTGAGTGGCGTGACAATCAGCATGGGCACGAACTGCAGTTCCTCGAAACCCCGGGCCCAGATGCCGATAATGAAGCCCGCCAGGCTGAATGCCACCGCGACCAGTACCAGATAGAAGAGCATCCAGCCCGGGTACAGCACCTGGACCGGCATGAACAGACTTGCCGTGAGCAGAATCAGCAGTCCGAGCAGGACCGACTTGGTGGCCGCCGCCCCCACGTATGCCAGCACGATCTCCACCGCAGAGACCGGTGCGGAAAGCAGTTCGTAGATGGTCCCGGTGAACTTCGGCATGTGAATGCCGAAAGATGCATTGTTGAGACTCTCCGTGAACACGGTCAGCATGATCAGACCGGGCACGATGAAGGCTCCGTAGGTCACTCCATCCACCTCGCCCATCCGCCCGCCGATCGCGGCGCCGAACACGACGAAGTAAAGCACCGTGGTGATCACGGGGGTGGCGAGGCTCTGCCAAAGCGTACGAGCGAAACGCGTCATCTCGAAGCGGTAGATAGCCCGCACGCCATGGATATTGAACTGCGTGGCGTTCATTTTCTCTCACTCACCAGATTGACAAAGATCTCCTCAAGGGAACTCTGCCGTGTATTGAGGTCGCGGAACTCGATGCCCAGTTCACCCATACTGCGCAGCAGGGCCGGGATACAGGCCTGTTCCTCGTCGGCGCCGAACGTAAGCTCGAGCTCGCTGCCGTCGTTGTTCAGCGTCAGGTCCCAACCGGCCAGCGTCGCGGGAATGCCCGGGAGCGGCGACTGCAGATGCAGGGTCAGCTGCTTCTTGCCGAGTTTTGCCATCAGGGCCTGTTTGTCCTCCACCAGGATCAGCTTGCCCTTGTGGATCACCCCCACCCGCTCGGCCATCTCCTCGGCCTCTTCAATGTAGTGCGTGGTGAGAATGACGGTGACACCGGTGTCGCGCAGTCTGCGCACCAGCGCCCACATGTCACGGCGAAGTTCCACATCGACGCCTGCGGTGGGCTCGTCCAGGAACAGCACGGCCGGCTCGTGGGCCAGCGCCTTGGCGATCAGCACCCGCCGCTTCATGCCGCCGGAGAGCGTCATGATCTCCTCGTTACGCTTGTCCCACAGGGACAGGTCACGCAGCACCCGCTCCAGGTACGCAGCATCGGGTGCGAGCCCGAAGAGCCCACGGCTGAACCGGACCGTATCCCACACGGTCTCGAACATGTCCGTGTGCAATTCCTGGGGCACCAGTCCGACCATGGAACGCGTGATGCGATACTCCCGAATGATGTCGTGGCCGCCAACGAGGATACGGCCCGCGCTAGGATTGACGATGCCGCAGACGATACTGATCAGCGTCGTCTTGCCGGCGCCGTTGGGGCCGAGAAGCGCGAAGATCTCGCCGCGGCGGATCTCGAGATCGATGCCGCTGAGGGCCCGCAGGCCGGAGCCGTAGATCTTGTCGAGGCCGCGCACCGAGATGACGGGTTGCGTGTCCCCGGCCGATGCCTCCGGCACGCGCACGCCCGACAGGGCACCCTGCTCGCTCACCCGATCCTCCTTGCTCCGAAATGCGTCTCGCAATGCCATTGTGTCAGCTTCCGTCATGAAAATCCGGTACGGCGCCCCGGCACTCAAGGACGTCTTCTATCGCAAGGCCGCGAAGCACGCAAAGAAGAGCCTTCAACGAATACCGTTGCGTGCCTCGCGGCTTTGCGAGAGATCTGGCACGGTGTCCGCTCAGACCCGCCCGTGCGAGCACCGAGTTGCCGAGCCGGCGCCGGGGTAACGCACGACACCGCCTGTACCGCAGCGCTATCAGCTCTCCCAGCCGCCCGCAAGCGAACGATAAAGCGCCACCAGCGCCACCGCCGCGCGAGTCCTGCCATGGGCCAGTCGCGCCTCGGCCTCCAGTTGCGCCCGCTCGGCATCCAGCACCTGAAGAAAATCCACCGCACCGGCCTCGAAGCGAAGCCGCGCCAGCCCGGCCGCTTCCGACCCCGCGGCGGCCGCGGCCTCCAGATACGCCTGCTCCTGCCGCGCGTGTGCATAACGCACCATGGAGCTTTCG
>SKOF01000529.1 GCA_007120155.1 Thioalkalivibrio sp.
AAAGGGAGTGGCCCTTCCTGCGCAAGCGTGCCTGGCCACACGCCCGCACAGCCACGCTGAATGGCAAGATATTTACGGGACACGACACTAGCCCGCATATCTCACCACCCTTCTACTGCGGCCGCCACAGCGGCATCTCGACGCCCTCGCTACGAACGGTGGTGAGATATGCGGGCTAGTTCACCTGTCTCGATGAGTTCGAGCGCCATCCTGGCCACGTTGTCCGATCCGCCGCCGCTGCCCAGTTTTTCCCGAATGACTCCCAGACGCTCACGCATTGCCCGGGCATAGTTCGGGTTCGTGAGCAGGCGTTCGATCTCGTCCGCGATATTCTCAGGGGTGGCATCGTTCTGTATGAACTCCGGCACCACCCGTTCGCCCGCCACGATATTTGCCAGGCCCACGTTTCTGATCAGGATCAGGCGCTTGATGATGAAATAGGTGATCGGCGATACGCGGTAGAGGATGGCCATCGGAACACGCAGCAGGCCGGCCTCGAGGGTGGCGGTACCGGAGGCGATCATCAGCGCGTCGGCACTGTGCATGGCGTCATAGGTGCGACCGGTGATCTGAACGATGTTCAGGCACGGGTCCATGTGGGGCGTCACGTCACGTGCCACGTCGACGCCGGGGGCGAGCGGCATGATGAACTGCACGTCGGGGATGCGCGCACGTAACAGCCGTCCCGCCTCCATGATGAGGGGAAGGTGCCGGCTCACCTCTCCCCGGCGGCTGCCGGGGAGGATGCCCACGACAGGCGCCGCTTCGTCGAGACCGAACTCCCGGCGCAGGGTGTGGCGATCGGAGGAGGCATGCACCTCGTCCACAAGCGGGTTGCCCACGTAACGTACGGGGATGCCGTGCCTGCGGTAGACCTCGGCTTCGAAGGGAAACAGGACAGCCATGGCGTCGATCACGCGGCCGATGCGCTTGACCCTTCGCGAGCGCCATGCCCAGACCTGTGGGCTCACGTAGAACAGCACTCTGATGCCCAGCCGCTTGGCCGTGCGTGCGAGGCGAAGGTTGAACTCCACGTAATCCACCAGCACCAGCAGCGCCGGACGTTCCCGCTGTAGCCCTGTGCGAAGTGTCGCCAGCGCCCGGCGGATGTCCCGGTAATGGACCAGCACCTCGACCAGGCCCACCACGGAAAGCCGGGTGCTGTCCACGAGAATCTCGACCCCTGCCGATCGCAGGGCGCTTCCTCCCATGCCCGAGAACCGCAGGCCCGGATCCATGCGGCGCATGGCGCGGACCATGTTGGCGGCATGCAGGTCACCGGAGGCCTCGCCGGCCACCACCATCACGTGAGCGCTGTTGTTGTCCTCAGCCGGTGACATCCCGGATCACATCGGTGATGGCGACGATGTGTTCGTCCGGCATCTCCGGGTAGATGGGCAGGGAGACACATCGGGCGGTCACGTCGTCGGTCACGGGCAGTGAGACGTTTTCGCACTGGTGTGCGAAGGCCTTCTGCCGGTGCAGCGGGATCGGGTAATACACCGCGCAGGCAATCTGGCGAGCCTGCAGGGACTTCATGATCTCGTCGCGATGCTCCGAGAGCAGCGTGTACTGGTGGAACACGTGCCGGCCGTGGCCGTCCTCGCGGGGCGTGATGACGCCGCTTCCCCGCAGCAGTTCGTTGTAGCGGTGCGCCACGCGGCGGCGTTCCCGGTTGAACTCGTCGATGTGGCGCAGCTTGATGCGCAGGATGGCTGCCTGGATCTCGTCCAGGCGGCTGTTGTAGCCGACCATATCGTGGTGATAGCGCACCTGACTGCCGTGGTTGCGAAGCGCGAGGATGCGCTCGGCGTACGAATCCGAGCGGGTGGTGATGAGCCCGCCGTCCCCGTAGCATCCAAGATTCTTACTGGGAAAAAAACTGAAGCAGCCCAGCTCGCCCATGGCGCCGGTCTGCGTGCCTTCCGCATCCGCCCCGAAGGACTGGGCGCAGTCCTCCACCAGCAGCAGTTCATGCGCTTCGCACAGCCTTCCGAGCAGGTCCATGCGCGCCGGCTGGCCGAACAGGTGAACCGGCAGTACGGCTCGGGTGCGCGCGGTGATTGCCGCCTCCACTTTCGCCGGATCGATGTTGAATGTTTCCGGATCGATGTCAGCGAATACCGGCGTGGCGCCCGTGTAGGCGATGGCTTCGGCCGTTGCGATGAACGTGAACGCGGTGGTGATCACCTCGTCGCCGGGGCCGATGTCCGCCGCGGCCAGAGCCAGATGCAGGGCATCAGTGCCCGAGGCGCAGCCGATGGCGTGCGGCACGCCCAGATAATTCGCGGCTTCCTGCTCCAGGGCCTTCACGTTCGGGCCGAGAATGAACTGGGTGTTCTCCAGCACGTCCGCGACGGCCGCATCGATTTCCGTCTTCAGGCGATGGTACTGGGTCTTCAGATCGACCATGGGGATCATGGTGTGTGTCGTCTCCTGCCGTGCCATGTTCAGGTTCGCCGGGGCTATGCGTCCTATCGAAGGATCTGTTTGTCGCGCAGAACCAGATCCGTAATGCGTATCGCGGTCTCCAAAGCCCGCTGGCCGTCCTCGCCGGTTACGATCACCGGTGCACCGTTCTGGATGGCGTCGAGAAAGGCGATGATCTCGGATCTGAGCGCATCACTCTCCTCGAAGAAACTCTCCTCGCTGGTGATCTCCGGGATTCCCGGAAACATCTCCCTTTCACCCACCCGGTGCACAGCGAGGCCGCGGTTCTGGAAGTCCACGGAGATATAGGCGTTCTGCTGAAAGATACGCATCTTGCGTTCCGTCCTCATGCTGACCCGGCTGGAGGTCACGTTGGCCACGCAGCCGTTCTCGAACTCGATGCGTGCGTTGGCGATGTCAATCGCCTGTGAGAGCACCTGGGCCCCGCTGGCCGCCAGGGATTTCACCGGCGAGCGCACCATGTCCAGGATGATATCGATATCGTGGATCATCAGGTCCAGCACCACGTTCACATCGGTGGCCCGTGGCTTGAACGGTGCCAGGCGGTGCGACTCGATGAACAGCGGCGCCATTCTGCGGTCCGCGAGATCCATGAGCGCCGCATTGAAGCGTTCCAGGTGACCTATCTGCAGAATCACCCCTTTCTCCCGGGCGATCCGGTTGAGCTCCGCCGCCTGGCTCACCGTGGTGGTGATCGGTTTCTCCAGCAGTACATGGGTGCCGTGGTTCAGGAATTCCTGGGCAATCTCGAAGTGAAGCGTGGTGGGCACCGCGATGCTCACCGCCTCCACGCGTCCCAGCAGGTCCGCATAGTCGGTGATGGCGCGGCAGTTGCAGTCGGCGGCCACGGCGGCCGCCTGCTGCGGGTTGGTATCAACCACGGCGATCAGTTCGGCATTGGGAAGGGCGGCGTATTTCTGGGCGTGGAACTTGCCGAGGTAGCCCACGCCGATCACGGCGCAACGCGTGCTGGACATGGATATTTCCGCAGTTTATCAATGTGTTGGGGTGGTCTCGCCCGACTTCGTCCCGGGCCCCCGGGCCTGTGATAGCATCTTGGGGTCAAGAGGGTGGGTTCAGGTGCCAGGAGGCCCGGATGCCGGCTGAGCGCGCCTGGCGGGCCGAGCTCACGCGTGCCGTAGTTTACTTGAATTCCCGGGGGGATGCGTGGATCTGGAGGGTTTGTTGGGAATGCCGGGGGTGGCCGGGGTGGACGAGGTGGGCCGGGGGCCGCTGGCGGGTCCGGTGGTGGCCGCGGCGGTGATCCTGGATCCGGAATTGCCCATTGACGGCCTGAAAGATTCCAAAAAGCTGGGTGTGGCCCGCCGCGAGGCACTGGACGAAGCGATCCGCGTCCGGGCCGTCGCCTGGGCCCTTGGTATCTGCACCCCGCTGGAGATCGACCGGCTCAATATCCTGCAGGCGAGCCTTCTGGCCATGCAGCGGGCGGTGGACGCCCTCGCCGTCCGCCCCGAGCTGGCCCTGGTGGACGGCAATCGGTGCCCGCGGCTCGCCATGCCCGCTCACCCGGTGATCCGGGGTGACAGCCTGGTGCCGGCCATCAGCGCCGCTTCCATCGTCGCCAAGGTGCACCGGGACCGGCTGATGACGGACCTGGACGGAGACCACCCCGGCTATGGCCTTGCGGCGCACAAGGGCTACCCAACTCCGGTGCACCTGGCTGCCCTGGAGCGCCTCGGTCCCAGTGCCTGCCATCGCACCAGCTTCGCCCCCGTGCGCCGTGCGCTGGAGGCGCGGCAGTGTCGTATCGATTTGCCCGGGCTTTAGCGTCCGGGGGTGACCCTGCAAGCGCGATATTGCGGCTACCATGAGTCTGACCTGCCACTGCCACATGAGATTTCCGTGCCTTCGCGCCCTCCGCGTGAAATGCATGAACCACGGTTGACCCCTATACCATGACAGCAAGCTTCGTACATCTGCATCTGCATACCGAGTTTTCGTTGGTGGACGGCCTGGTGCGCGTGGGTCCGCTGGTCGAGGCGGTGCGCGAGGCGGGGATGCCGGCGGTGGCTGTGACCGATCAGGGCAATCTGTTCGGCATGGTCAAGTTCTACAAGGCCGCCCTGAAAGCCGGCATCAAGCCCATCGTGGGCGTGGATCTGTGGGTCTCTGCGTCCCAGTCCGGGGAGGCGCCGTCGCGGCTGGTGTTGCTGGCCCAGGATGACGACGGCTATCGCAACCTGACCCGGCTGGTGTCCCGGGGTTATCTGGAGGGCCAGCGGGGCACGGATGTGCCGGTGCTGGAGCGCGGCTGGTTTGACGGCGCGAGCCGGGGGCTGATCGCATTGTCCGGCGGCCGCGAAGGGGAGGTGGGGCGGGCGCTCATGGGCAGCCAGCCCGGATCCGCGGAAGCCCTGTGCGAGTACTGGGAGGGCCTGTTTCCCGGGCGCTTCTATCTCGAGATCGGGCGCACCGGCCGGGAAGGCGAGGAGGATCATCTGCATGCCGCCGTGGATCTGGCCAGTTCCCGATCCCTGCCGGTGGTGGCCACCAACGACGTGCGCTTCCTCCATGCCACGGATTTCGATGCCCACGAGGCACGGGTCTGCATCCACGACGGCCGCGTGCTGGACGATCCCCGCAGGCCCCGCGACTACACCCCGCAGCAGTACCTGCGTACTCCACATGAGATGCAGGAGCTGTTTGCCGATATCCCCGAGGCCCTGGAGAACTCGGTGGAGATCGCCCGGCGCTGCAACCTGTCCCTGACCCTGGGGGCGCCGGTGCTGCCCGAGTACCCCATTCCCGACGGCATGACCACGGACGATTACTTCCGCAAGGTTTCCCGGGAGGGCCTGGACCGGCGGCTGTCCGTGATTCTGGAAGGCGAGGCGGCCGAGCGCGAGGGCCGTGAGCGTACCTACCGGGAGCGCCTGGAGACGGAACTGGACGTGATCTGCCAGATGGGTTTTCCCGGCTACTTTCTGATCGTGGCCGATTTCATCCAGTGGGCCAGGGACAACGCCGTTCCCGTGGGGCCGGGGCGCGGTTCCGGTGCGGGCTCCCTGGTGGCTTATGCCCTCGGGATCACCGACCTGGACCCGCTTCGTTACGACCTGCTGTTCGAGCGCTTCCTCAATCCGGAACGCGTCTCCATGCCCGACTTCGATATCGATTTCTGCATGGAGCGGCGCGACCGGGTGATCGACTACGTGGCGGAGCGCTACGGGCGTGAACGGGTCTCCCAGATCATCACCCACGGCACCATGGCGGCCAAGGCGGTGGTGCGTGATGCGGGCCGGGTGCTGGGCCATCCCTACGGTTTCGTGGACCGCATCGCCAAGCTGATCCCGTTCGAGATCGGCATGACGCTGGACAAGGCCCTGGAGCAGGAGGAGGAACTGCGCCGCCTCTACGAGGATGACGAAGAGGTGAGCGGGCTCATCGACCTGGCCCGCAAGCTGGAAGGTGTGGCCCGAAACGCCGGCAAGCACGCCGGCGGCGTGGTGATCGCCCCCTCCCGGCTCACGGACTTCTCGCCGCTTTACTGCGAGCCCGGGGGTCAGGGGGTGGTCACCCACTTCGACAAGGACGATGTGGAGGAAGTGGGCCTGGTGAAGTTCGACTTCCTGGGCCTTCGCACCCTGACGATCATCGACTGGGCGGTGCGCACCATCGATGCCCGGCGCGAAGCCGCGGGTGAGCCGCCCCTGGACATGAGCCGCATTCCGCTGGACGACCCTGACACCTTCGGGCTGCTCAAGCGCCAGGAGACCACGGCGGTCTTTCAGCTGGAATCCCGGGGCATGAAGGAACTCATCAAGCGCCTGCAGCCCGACAGTTTCGAGGAGATCGTGGCGCTGGTGGCCCTGTACCGCCCGGGGCCACTGCAATCGGGCATGGTGGACGACTTCAT
>SKOF01000508.1 GCA_007120155.1 Thioalkalivibrio sp.
TGATCTTCTGGTCGTCGTCTTCGCTCAGGCGGTGTTCCAATCGGGCCAGGCGGCCGGCGATGGAGGTGAGCACGGCCTCGTCGGTGTTGCCGAAGCTGACGGCCTGCAGGAGCTTTTCGAAGGAGACCGCCGGCTTCTTCTCCATGGGCTTGGAGTCGGTCTTGTCCTGCTCGCAGACGCCCACGGCGTCGACGATGACGAAGTGGTCCTTGGCCAGGGCGTCGGGGGTGACGGCCCTGAGGTCGTCGTTTCGGATGACCCGCACGCCGCGGCCCTTCATCTGCTCGAAGAAGGAGCGGGACTTGACGCTGCGCATGAACACCACGATCTCCACCGGCTTGATGTCGGTGCCGGTGGCGATCATGTCCACGGTGACGGCGATGCGCGGGAAGTAGCTGTTGCGGAAGGCCTTGATCAGTTCCTTGGGCGTGGCGCCGGTGGTGCGGTAGGTGATCTTCTGGGCGAACTCGTTGCCCTTGCCGAATTCCTCGCGCAGGATCTCGACGATGTTCTCGGCGTGGTTGTCGTCCTTGGCGAAGAACAGGGTCTTGGGGACCTCGGTGCGGCCGGGGAAGATCTCGGTGAACAGCTTGTCCTTGAAGGCCTTCACCACGGTGCGGATCTGGTCCGGGGTGACCACGTCGCGGTCCAGCTGTCTCGCCTCGTAGCTCAGGTCCTCGTCCAGCTGCTGCCAGCGCTTTTCGCGGGTCTCGCGGTCCAGTTGTTCCACGTAGTAGCCGGCCTCGACCCGGGAGCCGCCCTCGGTGATCAGGGTATTGATGCGGTAGACGTCATAGTTGACGTTGACGCCGTCGGCCACGGCCTGCTCGTGGGGGTATTCCATGACCAGGTTCTGGTGGAAGAAGCCGAAGGTCTGCTTGTTGGGCGTGGCGGTCAGGCCGATCAGGTAGGCGTCGAAGTATTCCAGCACCTGGGACCAGAGGTTGTAGATGGAGCGGTGACATTCGTCGGTGACGATGATGTCGAAGGTCTCGATGGGGATGGCGGGGTTGTATTCCAGGGGCTCGGGCGATTGCAGGAGGCTTTGGGTGGCTGAGTCGTTCGCGGCGGGGTCGCCGCTCCTACGGGGGGTGCCGGTGTAGGAGGCCCGACCCCGGGCCGAATCTTCGGGGCCTCGGCTGTTCGCGGCGGGGTCGCCGCTCCTACGGGGGGTGCCGGTGTAGGAGGCCCGACCCCGGGGCGAACCGGCCTGTTGCGAAACAGCCGCCAGAGCGGCATCCACGGAGACCTCTTCCAGGTCCTCGGGCAGCTCCCTACCCTTGAGCATGGAGTACAGGCGCTGGATGGTGCAGATGCAGACCCGCGCCGTGGTGTCGAGGGTGTTGCTGGAGAGGCGCTGGACGATGTACTCCTCGCTGAACTTGAAGTTGTTGTACGGCGAGACGTATTGCTGGAATTCCTTCAGCGTCTGGTCGCCCAGGTTGCCGCGGTCCACCAGGAACAGCACCCGCCGGGCCCCGGCGAACTTGATCAGCCGGTAGATGAAGCTGATGGCGGTGAAGGTCTTGCCGGAGCCGGTGGCCATCTGGATCAGCGCCCGGGGGCGGTTTTCCTTCAGGGATTGTTCCAGGTTGCGGATCGCCCTGATCTGGGCGGGCCAGAGGCCTTGCTCCACCAGGGCGGGCATGTGCTGCAGGCGGGCCAGGAAGCTTTGCGGCGGGGCAACGTCAGAGACCTTGCCGGGCGCCACGCCCAGCAGGTCGGCCAGGTGTTCGGGGCGCTGGAAGGCGAACACGGGCCGGGCGCGGGGCTCGGGGTCGAGGCCGTTGGTGAAGCGGGTTTCGATGCCGGTGGACTGGTAGGCGAAGGGCAGGGGGTTGGCCCAGCGGGGGAGATCGGGCGGCAGGCCCTGGGTGTAGCGCTCGGCCTGCACCTCGACGCCGCTCAGGGTGGTGCCCGACTTCTTGGCCTCGATGACCCCGGCGGCCTGGCCGTCCACATAGAGCAGATAGTCGGCGAAGCCGTGGCCGGGCAGGGGAAATTCGCGGATCGCCACGCCCCGGGCGGCGTGGATGCTGGCCCGGTCGGCGTCCTGCACGGCCCAGCCGGCGGCGGTGAGCAGCCGGTCGATCTCCCTGCGGGCTTCCTGTTCCGGTTGTGGTGGCATTTCTGGCCCGGGCGCTGTTATTTCCCCTGAATGAGAAAGGTATCACAGATCGCCGGGCGGACCGGAGGGGCGAAGCAGGCATGCGGAAAAGCGGACAACCCAAGGCGCGAAGGGGGAGATCGAAATGTCGAAACAGGCGTGAAGTTTCGACAGATCAGCCGGGACCTGTCGGATATGCGTGGATCGTTCGACCGGTGCCGGGTGTGGATTGATGGTATCGCCGGGCAGGGGTTCGGCCTGTCCCATGGTGCCGGACGGTGGGTCGGGGTGAGCGGGGTGAACCCTGACATGGGAAAGTGGACGGAAGGAAGGTTCGGCTGTCGGGGTTCGCCGCGCTCACCCCGACCTACGGGCTGCGGCTTCCCGGCCTGTCTCGCTTGCTTGTAGGCCGGATAAGGCGCAGCCGCATCCGGCACGCCCTCGGCAAGGGGCCCGGCGGATGCACTTCGCTTATCCGCCCTACGAAGCCGCGCTCACCCCGACCTACGGGCTGCGGCTTCCCGGCCTGTCTCGCTTGCTTGTAGGCCGGATAAGGCGCAGCCGCATCCGGCACGCCCTCGGCAAGGGGCCCGGCGGATGCGCTTCGCTTATCCGCCCTACGAAGCTGCGCTCACCCCGACCTACGGGCGATGGGACTTGCTTGGGGCCCTTGGCGCGCCTTTGCCGGTCTCCGGCGATCGGGGGCCGCTGCAGGGGACGCCCTAACCGGCCATCCGGTGCTCGGGCAGGATCATGTTCGCGGCCCGGAGTTCGCGGAAGAGTTGCTCGATCTCTGCGTTCACGCGGGCGCGGTCCTGATCCGGGACCATCTGCCGGAGCGTGGTGATCGCCTCCGCCAGCGTGGTGGGATCCTTCAGCAGGTACCAGACACCCGCGGCAAGCGGGTCGAGCAAACGCGTTGCCCCGGTGGCGGGATCCACAAGCAGGAGGCTCCACTTGATCCGGTGAATCTCCAGCGCGGGATTGCGGCGGAACGGGAGGTCACGGGGCAGGCGTCCCTGTGCCTGCGCCGCGGGTTGGATGTCGTCTGCGCTCATGGCTTTCATGTCGGCTCGTCTCGCGTTGATCGCCGCAGGGTGTGCTCAGCATAGGGCTCTCCGCTGAACCGAAACTGAACGGGGGTGTCGCCCGGCGCGGACGATGGTAATCAGTGCTCTTGATGTTTCTCTCTGCGAGAGCAATCGACTGTGGGACCCGCGCGTCCATTACTTTCGCGACCCACGCGGTATGTTCCCCCGCCTACCGCCTACCGCCTACCGCCTACCGCCTACCGCCTACCGCCTCACGCTTCCCGCCCAGCCAGCGCCAGGAGACCGCGCAGGAGTTCCAGCGGGGCGGGCGGGCAGCCGGGGATGCGCAGGTCGACGGGGATGACGTTTTCCACCGCGCCGCAACTGGCGTAGGACTCGCCGAAGATGCCGCCGGTGCAGGCGCAGTCGCCGGCGGCGATTACCCGCTTGGGCGCCGGGGTGGCGCGCCAGGCGCGGCGCAGGGCGGTTTCCATGTGACGGGACACGGGGCCGGTGACCAGCAGGACATCCGCGTGTCGCGGCGAGGCCACGAAGTGCACGCCGAAGCGCTCCAGGTCGTAGTAGGGATTGGCCAGCGCGTGGATCTCCAGCTCGCAGCCGTTGCAGGAACCGGCATCCACCTGGCGGATGGCCAGGCTGCCGCGGAAGCGGGCCTCCAGGGCACGGCGCAGCTCGATCCCGGCGGCTTCGAGCGCGGCGTCGTCCGTGGCGGGCGGGGCCTCGGTGAGCGTGCCGGTGCGGGCGATCTGGCGGAGTATGCGCAGCATGGGGCCTCCTCAGAGATCGTGGCCCGAGTAGGAGCCGTTGACCGATTTGTTGCAGACCGGGAAGTCCGGGACGATGTTGCCGTGGATGAGCCGCTCCAGCGCCGGCCACTGGAACCAGCTCGGGTCGCGCGGGAAGTACCGGGCGATGCGTCCGTCCGCGCCGAAGCGCACGTAGCAGAGGATGTCGCCGCGCCAGCCTTCCACGAGGCCGAGGCCGTCGGCCCCGGCCGGCGGTTCCGGCAGCGCGGCGGATACCTCTCCGGCCGGCAGGGTGTCGAGCAGGCGGTCCATCAGGTCGAGGCTGATGTACACCTCGCGCATGCGGATCTGCACCCGGGCGGCGATGTCGCCCTGATCCAGCGCGGGTACCTCCACGTCCAGCCGGTCGTACGGGGGATAGGGGTGGTCCCGGCGCAGGTCGAGGTCCTGTCCGCTGGCCTTGCCCACGAATCCGGTGCAGCCGAGCATGCGGGCATCGGTGGGGTTCAGGATGCCGGCGGAGAGCAGCCGGTCGTCCAGCGACGGGTGATCCTCGACGACGTCGAAGACCGGCGCCAGCGCCTCGCGCAGGGCGCGGTGATCCCCGCGCAGGGTGGTCATGGCGTCGGCGGGGAGATCGCGCGCGACGCCGCCCGGCGTCACCGTGTCCATCAGCAGCCGGTGTCCGAATACTTCCCGGTTGCGGCGCTGCCACTGCTCGCGCAGGTGGCTGCACTGCATGTGGGGGAAACTGAAGCCGACGTCGTTGCAGATGGCGCCGATGTCGCCCAGGTGATTGGCGATGCGCTCGCGTTCGGCGAGCAGCGCGCGCAGATGCAGGGCGCGCGGCGGCACGGTGCCGTGCGCCGCCCGCTCCATGGCCTGGCAGGCGGCCCAGGCGTGGCCGACCGTGGTGTCCCCGGAGACCCGTCCCGCGAGCCGCGCCAGATCCGCCGGTTCGCGGCCCACGGCGATCTTCTCGATGCCCTTGTGCAGGTAGCCCAGCCGTTCCTCCAGGCGCAGGATCTCCTCGCCCACCGCCTGGAAGCGGAAGTGACCGGGCTCGATGATGCCGGCGTGAATGGGGCCCACCGGGATCTCGTACACGGCGCCGCCCTGGATCCGGACGAAGGGATACCCGGTATCGGCCGGGGCGCGTTTCGGTGCCCGCCCGGCCACGGGGAAATCCGTGCGAAGGGGATGCTCGTCCTCGCCCCAGGCCTGGTGGCGGGTCCAGCGGTGATCCTGGGGATGGCCCCGGAAGCGCACGCCGATCAGATCCCGGAGATGACGTTCCAGCCGGTTGGCGCCGTGGTAATAGCGTGTGTGGGATGCGAGGGATGCGTCCTCGAGCGCGGTTTCGGTCTCCAGCACCACGAAGCCCTCGCGGGCCTGCAGGCAGGCGCGCACCACGCACGCATCCGCAAGGGGATCACCCCACACCCCCGCCCAGCGCCAGCCGAGAGCGGCGGCGACCTCGGCGGCCGTGCCCCAGTCCGCCGGCAGGAGCGTCACCCGCCGCACCCGCGGCCCCAGCGTCTGCACGGGCTCGAGGCGGGGCGCCGCGCCCTTTTCCGCCAGGCGCGTCAGGTATCCGGACAGCCAGTCGAGACGGCTCATAGCAGGTGAACCCCCGTGATCAGTGCCGTGGCCCGGTCCAGCCAGACGGCGAGGAAACCGGGGATCGACAGCCCCAGCCACAGCACCAGCGCGAGGTGCAGCATCACCGGCAGCATGTTTGCCTGCACCGGCTTCTGCCCCTCGGGCGCGACCCCGTAGACCATGGGATGGACGTGACGGAACAGGCCGGCGAAGGCCACCACCAGGCCGGTGAGCAGGGCCACCGTCAGCCAGGGCTGGGACTGCATGGTGGCGGTCAGCAGCAGGAACTCGCTGGTGAACACGCCGAAGGGCGGGAAGCCGGCGATGGCCGCCACGCCGATCAGCAGCGACCAGCCCACCGCCGGCTGAGTGCGGATCAGGCCGCGGATGTGGTCGATGTTCTGGGTGCCGGCGATGTGCGCGGCGTGGCCCACGGTGACGAAGATGGCCGACTTGGTGAGCGAGTGCACCAGCATGTGCAGCAGCGCACCGAAGGTGGCCAGCGGACCGCCCAGGCCGAAGGCGAAGGTGATCAGCCCCATGTGCTCGATGGACGAGTAGCTGAACATGCGCTTGATGTCGCGCTGGCGGTGCAGGAACAGGGCGGCCACCAGGAACGAGAGCATGCCGAAGCCCATGAGCAGGTGGCCCGCCATGTGCGGCGTGGCGGTTTCGGCCAGCGATCCGTCCACCAGCATCTTCACCCGGATCACGGCGTACAGGGCCACGTTCAGCAGCAGCCCGGAGAGTACGGCGGACATGGGTGTGGGGCCCTCGGAGTGTGCATCCGGCAGCCACTGGTGCA
>SKOF01000513.1 GCA_007120155.1 Thioalkalivibrio sp.
CCTCGTCGAGCCGGCCGGCGGTGGACCAGTCCCAGCGCATCTTGGTCGCGACGCCGCCGCGGGCGTAGCTGGGGATATGGCAACTCTGACAGGCCAGCGTCCGGGCGTGGTCGTTGAGGCGCTCGGCATGCATCGGCCCCTGCACATGAGGGCGATCCCCGTGACAGGCCTGGCAGGTCGCCGGGTTTCGATCTTCGTCCCGGCCACGCATGATCGGCCCGCGCGGATCGGCCGCCGTCATGTCGAGGCGGCTGCCTGGCACCACGTGGTTCTCGGTGAGGTGGCATTCGACACAGGCGAAGTTCAGGCCATCGGAGGCCATGTGCACATCCAGTGACTCCGGTGGATCCACGAGAGACGAGTCCAGATCGCCATGTTTCACACCGTCACCGCCGCCGCCGTAGAAGTGACAGCTGCCGCAGGTCTCGCGTGAGGGGATATCCACGCCTTGCGCGACGGACACCAGGTCAACCGGCTCCAGGTACTGCCCCGAACCCGCCGGCCACTCCATGCGCTCGTAGGGCGGATGCCCCGCCAGGCCGGATATCTTGCTGTAGCCACCGGTGTTGTGACACGCCAGGCAGTCGACCCTGCTCTCGTCGCTGAAATCGAAGGTGTCGTCCTCCCACCCGAAGCCCGCATGGCATGAGGTGCAGAACGCCTCGTTGGACTGAAGGCCAATGCAGAACGCGTTGATCATGGTCTTCTTGCCCAGCCGCTGGCCGGTGAGCGGGTCCTCGTAGTCCCAGGTCCAGTGGGGCGTGGCCATAACCTGTCTGGCGGCCTCGGTGTGACAACCCAGGCAGGCCCTGGTGACGTCCTCGCCCGTCTGGAAGGGACCTTGCAGCTCCTCGAGCCTGCTGTGATCAACGGTGGTCGCGAGCGCCGGGGCAAGGCTCGCAAGTGCCAGGCCCACGAGAAGAAACCGCGGCGACCACGCCTTTCTCCGAAGCTGTTCTGACATGGTGTGTATCCCTCCACATGGTCACCGGTCGGCCAGGGTGTGCGGAATCGCCGCCCGGAAGGTGACCGATTCGTCTCACCCGTATGCCACTCCTCAAGGGTGCCCGGAGCATCCCTGAGCCCGGCACCTCTTCTCAGAAAATATAGTCTACCCCGGGCGGAAATCGCCGATACGGAACTTTCTGCGATACCACTGGGGATGTGGTTGGCGTCCTTGTGACGTCACTTCCCGCTCGGTGATCGGCACTCAGGTCGAGCAGCGTCAATCACTCGGCCACCGCCGAATAATCCCGGAATTCAGCCAGCCAAACCCGCCTGCAATTCGACGTTCACAGGGGATGGTCGTCATTCTTCTGCCGTGCATAACGCGGGTGTTGTCCATGACGGGCACGTCTCCAGCCTGCCACTGATGCCCGCAGACCGCTCATCATGGATATCGATGAGATCATTGATGACTTCGTCCGGGATGCGCTCGCCGTCAACAAGGGTCGTTTCGCCGCCTGGCGCAAGTGGCGGAGTCTGGCACATGAAGGAACAGACATCCGGCGGGGGCGGACAGGGTCTGCAGGTGCCTTCCGTATGCCCGAAAAGGGTGTAATTGCTGCGAGCCACCTCGTTGCTGTGGCCATCACCCTCAAGCGCGCTACGGATATGGCGATTGGAAGCGGGATAGAACCTATTGCAGAACTGTCGGGTGAACGCTTCAAAACCGTCCGACCCGAGGTTGCAGTTTCTCAACAGCACGGGACCCGCGGACAACACATGCTCGATGATCCCGCCTGTGGCACGGTTAACATGCGCACATGTCTCTTGGGCCTCGAATATGACAGTGCTGCCCGGTGGCAAGGATGCAAGGTCTGTCATGCGACTTAACCCCGCCGCTGCCGCACCGCCTCGAACAGGCACACCCCCGTCGCCACAGAGACATTGAGACTCTCCACCGTCCCCTGCATGGGGATATGAACGAGCAGGTCGCAGCGCTCCCGGGTGAGGCGGCGCATGCCTTGGCCTTCGGCGCCCAGCACCAGGGCGAGGGGGCCCTTGAGATCGGCCTGGTAGAGATCCTGCGGGGCATCGTCACTGGTGCCCACCACCCAGACACCGGCTTCCTTGAGCTGGTCCAGGGTGCGGGCAAGATTGGTGACCTGAACGAAGGGCACGCTTTCGGCGGCACCGCTGGCCACCTTGCGGGCCACGGGGGTCAGGCCGGCCGCCCGGTCCCGGGGCACGATCACGGCGGTCACACCCGCGGCATCCGCGGTGCGCAGACAGGCACCGAGATTGTGGGGGTCGGTGACGCCGTCCAGCACCAGCAGCAGCGGGCTGCCGGCGCGCGCCACCAGGTCCGGAAGGTCGGCCTCGGTGGCCGGCTCAGGCGCCTCGCAGGCGGCCACCACACCCTGATGACGCTCACCGGGGCAGAGGCGGTCGAGGGCTTCGCCGTCCACGCGTTCCACGGGCACACGGGCGTTGCGGGCGGCCTCCAGGATCTCTCGGGTGCGGGCGTCCCTGCGGCCTGCATCGACCCACAGCGTTTGAACCGGCACGGGCCGGCGGCGCAGTGCTGCCAGCACTGCGTGCAGGCCGAACACCTGTTGCGAACCCGCCATGGCCCGCTGCTAGGTGCGGCCTGTGCGCCGGCCGCTGCGCCGAGGACGGCGGCGCTTCCTGGTGGCAGCTCCCTCGTCCGTCTCGCTGCCGCCGATCTTGGTCGGGGCCTCGGCGGCAGGCGCGTCCTTCTCGCCGCCGCCCGCCTTCTTGCGCGAACGTCGCTTGCGCGGCGGCTTCGGTGGCGGCTTCGCCGGCTGATCGGCGGCCGAGTCCTGACCGGCGGTCTTCCCGCCGGCCGCCGACTGTGCGTCCGCACCATCGGCCGGGGCCTTGTCGCCGGTCTTGCGCTTGCCACGCCTGCGTTTCTTTCTGTCGCCGGTCGCCGGCTCTGTCCGGGGGGGCGGTGTCTCCTCGCGCCCCTTGCGGCCGCGCCCGCGCCGGGCCGTGCCGGGGCCCGCATCCCCGGCATCCGGCTCGTCGTCGGCGGGAATGAAGTCGATCTTGCGTTCGTCCAGGTTCACCCGCACCACCCGCACCCGCAGGGGGTCGCCCATACGGTAGACGCGCCCGGCGCGCTCGCCGGTCATGCGGTGCCCGACGGGGTCGAACCGGTAGAAGTCGTTGGACAGGCTGGTCACGTGCACCAGGCCCTCCACGTAGATGTCCTTCAGTTCCACAAACAGGCCAAAGGAGGTGACCGACGTGATCACACCTTCATAGATCTCGCCCACCTTGTCCTGCATGAACTCGCACTTGAGCCACCCCTCCACATCCCAGGCGGCCTCGTCGGCGCGGCGCTCGGCCATGGAGCAGTGCTCGCCGAGGGCCACCATGTCCTCGTGACTGTAGGCGAAGTTCGGGCCCGTGCCGCCGCGCAGCAGGTGGCGGATGGCCCGGTGCACCAGCAGATCCGGGTAACGGCGGATGGGCGAGGTGAAGTGGGCGTAGTCATCGTGGGCGAGCCCGAAGTGACCCACGTCCTCCGGGCTGTACACCGCCTGCTTGAGCGAACGCAGCAGCACCGTCTGGATCAGGTGGGCGTCCGGGCGCTCGCGCACCTGCTCCAGCAGCAGGGTGTAGTCCTTGGGCTGGGGCTCCTCACCACCGCCCAGGCTCAGGCCCAGTTCGCCCAGGAACTGGCGCAGGTCCTCGACCTTCTCCGCCTTGGGGCCGGGATGCACCCGGTACAGGGTGGGGATCTTGTGCTGCTTGAGGAACTTGGCTGTCGCCACGTTGGCGGCGATCATGCACTCCTCGATGATCTTGTGGGCGTCGTTGCGCTCGTAGGGCACGATGCGCTCGATCTTCTTGCCCTCGCCGAAGATGATCTTCGTCTCGGTGGAGTCGAAGTCGATGGCGCCGCGCTTGTCCCGGGCCTTGCGCAGCACCTTGAACAGGGCATGCAGCTCCTCCAGGTGGGGCACCAGCGCCTCGTGCTCGGCGCGCAGCCGGGCGTCCCGGTCCAGCACGATGCCGGCCACCTGCGTGTAGGTGAGCCGGGCATGAGAGCGCATCAGCGCCTCGTGGAACCTGTAGGACTTGATGCGCCCGCGGCTGGTGATGTGCATCTCGCAGGCCATGCACAGGCGGTCGACCTTCGGGTTGAGGGAGCACAGACCGTTGGAAAGCACCTCCGGGAGCATGGGGATGACGCGCTCGGGGAAGTACACCGAAGTGGCGCGATGGCGTGCCTCCTGATCCAGGGCGTCGCCGGGCGACACGTAATGGGACACATCGGCAATGGCCACCCACAGACGCCAACCGCCGCGCTCCAGGGGTTCGCAGTACACCGCATCGTCGAAATCCCTGGAATCCTCGCCGTCAATGGTTGCCAGCGGCATGTCGCGCAGGTCGAGGCGATTGCGTTTGGCGGCCGACGACACCCGGGCACCCAGCTTGTCCGCCGCCTCGGTGACCTCATCAGGCCAGACGAAGGGCAGGTTGTGTGCGCGGATGGCCACGTCGATCTCCAGCCCGGGCGCCATGTGCTCGCCCAGCACCTCGACGATCTCGCCGATAGGCCGGGTGCGCTTGGTGGGCTGCTCGCGGATGGCGGCGATGACGATCTGGCCCTCGCGGGCCCCGCCCATGGACTCTGGCGGGATGAGGATGTCCTGGGTGATGCGCTTGTTGTCCGGGGCCACGAAACCGATGCCGCCCTCGGAAAACAGCCGGCCCACCACCTGCTCGGTGTTGTGCTCGAGCACCTCGATCACGGCGCCCTCGCGCCGGCCCCGGCGGTCCACGCCCACCACCCGCGCCACCGCCCGGTCACCGTGCAGCAGACTCTTCATCTGCCGGGGCGAGAGGAACAGATCGTCGCCGCCCTCGTCCGGCACCAGGAAACCGAAACCGTCCGGATGGCCGATGACGCGCCCGCGCACCAGGTCCTCCTGGTTGACCGGCACGTAGGCACCGCGGCGGTTGCACACCAGCTGGCCGTCGCGCTCCATGGCGCGCAGGCGCCGGGTGAGCGCCTCGATGTCCACGGGATCGGACAGGCCGAGCCGCTCGGCAAGCGGGTCAAAGGGCACCGGGCCATCCGCTTCGTGGATGACCTCGAGAATCATTTCCCGGCTGGGGATGGGCCGCTCGTACCGCCTGGCCTCGCGTTCAAACTGTGGGTCTTTGGGGGGATTCTTCTGTTTTCTTGTCATTTGACACGTGGTTGTCGAGGGAAGGTTTCGATGCCGTTACGGGAACATTGACATCGTTTGTGGGTGACGTTACATTGCGCGCTTCCTGAAGCGCAGGACATTCCTGTCTCGATGCCGAGGTGGCGAAATTGGTAGACGCGCTAGCTTCAGGTGCTAGTGGGGGAAACCCCGTGGAGGTTCAAGTCCTCTCCTCGGCACCATCTTTCCTGTCCGGCTTTTCCCGAACCAAACTCCGGTGAGCACCGATCGCGCCTTCGGCGAAGGCGCAAGTCTACGCCGGTTCCCGCAGGATTCCTACCGTTGGGCCGCGCGAGTCGCCTGCCGCGGGTGTCAGCGGCCGGCTCACTCCGCCTCCAGTGCCAGCACCGATTCCGGCAGGGTCTGCCCCCCGTCCACAACCAGGGTCTGCCCGGTGATGTA
The DNA here is from genome assembly GCA_007120155.1 of Thioalkalivibrio sp. Classification (GTDB taxonomy): domain Bacteria; phylum Pseudomonadota; class Gammaproteobacteria; order Ectothiorhodospirales; family Ectothiorhodospiraceae; genus Thioalkalivibrio_A. The sequence continues at coordinate 5,592 of SKOF01000513.1, forward strand.
GCGCGCCTCTTCGGATGCCAGGAACAGCATCGCATAGGCGATGTCCTCTGGCTCGCCCAGGTGCCCCATGGGGATGGAGGCCTCCATCTTGCGCAGATACTCGGGCCCGACGTCCGCGAGTCCCTCCGTGCGTATGTTTCCCGGCAGCACGGCATTGATGGTGACGCGGTCCCGGGCGAACTCGATGGCAGCGGTGCGCATGAACCCCAGCATGCCTGCCTTGGTGGCGCCGTAGTGCGCCCAGCCCGGAAACCCGGTGATGGGTCCGGTGATCGACGAGGTCAGCAGAATGCGTCCGCCGCCCTGGCGGCGCATCTGCGCTGCACAGGCCTTCACGCAGAAGAAGGCCCCCTTCAGGTTCACATTGTGCACATGATCCCAGTCGGCCTCGGTCATTTCCTCGATGGTCACCGACGGGAAGATCCCGGCGTTGGCCACCAGCACGTCGATCCCGCCGAAGTGCTTGAGGGCCTCGCCGGCCATCACCTCCACGTCGGCGCGCACACTGACATCCGCGGCGCAGGTCTCCGCCCGCCCGCCGTCCTTGCGGATTGTCGCCGCGGTGTCCGCGGCCCCCTGTGCGTCCACGTCCACCACCAGTACCCGCGCGCCTTCCCTGGCGAACACCCGGGCAATGGTCCGCCCGATGCCCTTGCCGGCGCCGGTGACGATCACGCTGCGCTCCCTGAATCGGTCAGTCATTTCCCG
>SKOF01000169.1 GCA_007120155.1 Thioalkalivibrio sp.
CAGCACCGCCAACCGCCCGAGCGCCAGTTCCATCTCCAGCGTGTGCAGGGAGAGCACCCCCAGTCCGAGACCGGCCTCCACCGCCTGCTTGATGGCTTCGCTGCTGTGCATCTCCTGACTGGTCGTGAGCTGTACACCGTGCTGCTCGAAGAAACGCTCTGTGGCGGCCCGGGTGCCGGACCCCTGTTCGCGCACGATGAAGGGTTCACTGCGCAGCCGTTCCAGGGGAATCGCCTTCTCGGCCGCCAGGGGATGCTCCGGCGGGGCGATCATCACCAGGGGATTTTCCATGAAGGGGTGCGCCACCAGATCCTTGCTGGGGGGCTGGCCCATGATGGCCAGATCCATGGTGTTGGCCGTGAGCATGCTCAGCAGCGCCTCCCGGTTGGTGACCTCCAGCGTCACGGACACCCCGCTGTGGCGCTGGCAGAACGCGGCGATCATCCGGGGCACAAAATAGTTGGCGGTACTGGCCACGGCGATGGTCAGCCGGCCGCGCTTCAGGCCCTTCATCTCGTCCATGACCATCTCCGCCTCCGAGAGCTGGGCGGCGATGGCGCAGGCGTAGTGGTACATCTCCCGGCCGGCGTCGGTGAGAAAGATGCGCTTGCCCACCTGCTCGAACAGGGGCAGTCCCACGTGTTCCTCCAGCTGCTTGATCTGCATGGAAACCGCCGGCTGGGTCAGGTGCAGCTCCTCGGAGGCCCGGGTGAAACTGAGATGCCGGGCCACGGCCTCAAAGGCCTTGAGTTGCCTGAAGGTGAAGTTCATCATGACCGTCCTCCCCGGCCCGAAAGGCCTCGTGGGCTGCGGGCCCGCCGGCCCGGACGAACCCATAAATGATCGTTTATCGTAACAATCATTATAACTGATTGTTAATTATGGAGCCGCATCCACTAGGATGTGCCCCCAGAGTCGCAACCGGGCCATCCGGCCGTCGCGCAGGCCGCGCCGCCGGACACATGACCGGATCACTCGACCTCACTGTCCCTTTAAAGAGGAGTCACAACATGGCCGTCAAATCCTACAGCGCGGGCGTCAAGGAATACCGCGAAACCTACTGGATGCCGGAGTACACCCCGCTGGACACCGACATCCTGGCCTGCTTCAAGATCACCCCGCAGCCGGGCGTGCCCCGTGAAGAGGTGGCTGCCGCCGTGGCCGCCGAGTCCTCCACCGGCACCTGGACCACGGTGTGGACCGACCTGCTGACCGACCTGGACTACTACAAGGGCCGTGCCTACGCCATCGAGGACGTCCCCGGTGACGACGAATCCTTCTACGCCTTCGTGGCCTACCCCATCGACCTGTTCGAGGAAGGCTCTGTGGTGAACGTGTTCACCTCCCTGGTGGGCAACGTGTTCGGCTTCAAGGCCCTGCGCCACCTGCGCCTCGAAGACGTGCGCTTCCCCATCGCCTACGTGAAGACCTGCGGCGGTCCGCCGAACGGCATCCAGGTCGAGCGCGACATCATGAACAAGTACGGCCGGCCGCTGCTGGGCTGCACCATCAAGCCCAAGCTGGGCCTGTCGGCCAAGAACTACGGCCGTGCCGTGTACGAGTGCCTGCGCGGCGGCCTGGACTTCACCAAGGACGACGAGAACATCAACTCCCAGCCGTTCATGCGCTGGCGCCAGCGTTTCGACTTCGTCATGGAGGCCATCCACAAGGCCGAGGCGGAGACCGGCGAGCGCAAGGGCCACTACCTGAACGTGACCGCGCCCACCCCGGAAGAGATGTACAAGCGCGCCGAGCACGCCAAGACCCTGGGCGCGCCCATCATCATGCACGACTACCTGACCGGCGGCTTCACGGCCAACACGGGTCTGGCCAACTGGTGCCGTGACAACGGCATCCTGCTGCACATCCACCGTGCCATGCACGCGGTGCTCGACCGTCATCCCAAGCACGGCATCCACTTCCGCGTGCTGGCCAAGGCCCTGCGCCTGTCCGGCGGTGACCACCTGCACTCCGGCACCGTGGTGGGCAAGCTCGAGGGTGACCGCGAGGCGACCCTGGGCTGGATCGACATCATGCGTGACTCCTTCATCAAGGAAGACCGCTCGCGCGGCATCTTCTTCGACCAGGACTGGGGCTCCATGCCCGGCGTGTTCCCGGTGGCCTCCGGCGGTATCCACGTGTGGCACATGCCCGCGCTGGTCACCATCTTCGGCGACGACTCCGTGCTGCAGTTCGGCGGCGGCACCCTGGGCCATCCCTGGGGCAACGCGGCCGGCGCCGCGGCCAACCGCGTGGCCCTGGAGGCCTGCGTCGAGGCCCGTAACGAAGGCCGCGCCGTGGAGAAGGAAGGCAAGGAGGTGCTGACCGCCGCGGCCAAGCACAGCCCCGAACTGAAGGCCGCCATGGAAACGTGGAAGGAGATCAAGTTCGAGTTCGACACGGTCGACAAGCTGGACGTGAAGCACAAGTAATCGCGGCGTGAGGAGACAGGCGTCAGGAGTGCGGTGTGAACCCGCTCCTTTCGCCTGACGCCTTACCCCTCACCCAGACTTTTTTCGAGGTAACTGAAAATGAGCGAAATGCAGGACTACAAGTCGAGCCTGACGGACGTGACCAGCCGCAAGTTCGAGACCTTCTCGTACCTTCCGGAGATGAGCAAGGATCAGATCCGCAAGCAGGTGGAGTACATCGTCAGCAAGGGCTGGAACCCGGCGATCGAGCACACCGAGCCGGAGAATGCCTTTGACCACTACTGGTACATGTGGAAGCTGCCCATGTTCGGCGAGACCGACGTGGACCACATCCTCGGCGAGGCCGATGCCTGCCACAAGGCGCATCCGAACAACCACGTGCGTCTGATCGGCTATGACAATTTTGCCCAGTCCCAGGGTGCGTCGATGGTGATCTACCGCGGCAACCCCGTTTAAGCACCGGCCAGGGCCAGTACCTGAACGCAAAGCCCCTGGCCGGTTAAACCGGACAGGGGCTTTTCATTTTCCGGAGTCGTCAGTCCTCAGGCCACACCGTCGGCGTGGCGAGGCCTGAGGAGTGATGACTTGCAGTCTCTCATTCCCGTTTTCGAGGTAATGGATTCATGAGCGCGAAGACCGAACAGTACAAGATCAGGAACGAGCCCTATTACCGTGCCGTCGGCAACGAGGTGGACCTGTACGAGGCCGCGTACTCGGCCCGCATGCCGGTCATGCTCAAGGGCCCCACCGGCTGCGGCAAGTCACGGTTCGTCGAGTACATGGCCTACAAACTGGGCCGCCCGCTGATCACCGTGGCCTGCAACGAGGACATGACCGCCTCGGACCTGATCGGCCGCTTCCTGCTCGACAAGGACGGCACCGTCTGGCAGGACGGCCCGCTTACCACCGCGGCACGCATCGGTGCCATCTGCTATCTGGATGAAGTGGTGGAGGCCCGACAGGACACCACCGTGGTGATCCATCCGCTCACCGACCATCGCCGCACCCTGCCCCTGGACAAGAAGGGCGAGCTGATCGAGGCACACAAGGACTTCCAGCTGGTGATCTCCTACAATCCCGGCTACCAGAGCCTGATGAAGGATCTGAAACAGTCCACCAAGCAACGTTTCGCCGCCTTGGATTTTGACTACCCGGAGGCGGAGATCGAGACGGAGGTGGTGGCCCAGGAGACGGGTATCGACACGGAGACCGCCGGCAAGCTGGTGCAGATCGCCCACCGCGCGCGCAACCTCAAGGGCCACGGCCTGGACGAGGGCATCTCCACCCGCCTGCTGGTCTACGCCGCCACCCTGATCAAGAAAGGCGTCGACCCCCTGGCCGCCTGCAGCATGACCCTGGTGCGCCCGCTGACCGACGACCCTGACATGCGCGATACCCTGGACGCGGCCGTTTCCACGTTCTTCGGGTGAGGAGATAGGCGATAGGCGTGAGGCGTGGTGATCTCCGGTTCGACGCCTCACCCCTGACCCCTCACCCCTCACGAGAAAGCCATGACCATCAATCTCGACGATTACCGCGAATGCATGAAGCAGGCCGGGCCGGAGGTGCAGGGCGCGCTGGAGGGCACCTTCCAGGATGCCGCCCGGGTGATGTCGCCGGCGGGCCTGCAGCAGTACCTGGATGGCGCGAAGGCCCTGTGCAACCTCGGGCGCGGCCACGACCTGGTGATCTCCTTTCTGGAGGAGATGCCCCTGGTGGTCAAGGAGGTCGGCGAGGACATCATTCCCGACTGCGTCACCTCGGCCATGAAGCTGTCCTCCATGACCTCGGGGGAGGTGATCGCCCTGCTGATTTCCAGCCTGCCCACGGCGGCGCGCCGCCTGGGCGACGCGGAGATGCTGCGTTCCTACCTGCAACTCATCCACCAGCTCTCCGCCAAGGCGCCCCGGGGGCTGCGGCCGATGCTCAAGCACGTGGACCAGTTACTCACCCGACTGACGCTCGGAGGGCTGCGGCGCTGGGCCAATTTTGGTGCCGAGGCCTACCGGCGCGATCTCAACAACCTGGTCGCCTACTTCAACCTGGAGACCCAGGACAGCCTCGCCGTACTCAAGAAGGAACGCCGCGGAACGCTGTTCGTGGATACCCAGCGCAAACTCAACTTCTACCTGCGCGCCCTCTGGGGAAGAGATTTCTTTCTTCGCCCGGCCGACGCGGAGCTTGCCGGGTTCAGGCCCTTCATCCAGGCCCGTATCCTGCACATGCCGGACGCCGTGGACGACATCGGCGACGTCAAGGGCCTGGAGGTCTACCGCGCCACGGCCGCCCACATGGCAGCGCATGTCGCCTACACGCAGCGGGCGATCTCCGGACAGGAACTCTCTCCGGCGCAGATGTTCTTCATCGGGCTGGTCGAGGACGCGCGCATCGAGTACAACGCGGTGCAGAATTTCCCGGGTCTGAAGAAACTGTGGCGCTCACTGCTCGACCGCGAATACGAGGGCCGGCTGGAGCATCCCACCGCGGAGGTGCTGGAGAAGACCGCCCTGGCACTGCTCGATGCCGGGTCGCGCACCGGCGACACCGAGGTGGACGTGCTGGCGGAGAAGTTTCACGCCAACATCGAGGCAAACAAGTCCAGCGAACAGTTCTCCTGGCACATGGGCCTTGAGCTGTTCAACATCTTCTCCGCCCGCCGGGACGTGCCCTCGCTCCGGATTCTCGAATCCATCCGCATTCCCTACCGGGACGACAACCGCTTCGTCTGGGAGTTCGACGAACTGTCCTGGGCCGAGGGTGCGGACTACCTGCCCGCCAGCCAGCGGCAGGTACGCAAATACGTGAGCGCCATCGAGATGGCCAACGAGGTGGACTGCGAACTGGCCGGCGACGACGCCCAGGAGATCTGGACGTGCGCCACCGAGTTCTTTCCCTACGAGGACGAGGGCGTGAGTTTCAACGAGATGTGGGGCAGGGAACCGGTCTCCGAGCCCTACCACTACCAGGAGTGGGATTACCAGGTGCAGCTGCACCGTCCCGACTGGGTCACTCTCTACGAACGCCGCCAGCCCAAGGGCGATCCCGAGCTGGTGGAGCAGATCCTGCTGGAGCACAAGCCGGTCACCTGGCGCATCCGCCAGATCATCGACATGCTTCAGCCGGAGGGGGTGATCCGCGAGCGGCGCATGGAGGACGGCGACGAGATCGACATCAACGCCGCCATCGACGCCATGGTCTCCATCCGCATGGGGCACCAGCCGGATCCGCGCTTCACCATGCGCAATGTCATCAAGAACCGTGATCTGGCCGTGATGATCCTGCTGGATCTTTCCGAGTCCACCAACGAGCAGGTGGAAGGTTCCGAGAAGACCGTGCTGGAGCTGACCCGGGAGGCCTGTGCCCTGGTGGCCACGGCCATCAACGGCATCGGGGACCCCTTCGCCATCCACGGGTTTGCCTCGGACGGCCGCCACGATGTGCAGTACTACCGCTTCAAGGACTTCAAGCAGAAGTGGGATGACGAAGTGAAATCACGGCTGGCCGGCATGCAGGGGAGCCTATCCACCCGGATGGGCGCCGCCATGCGCCATGCGGGGCAGCATCTCCTCAGGCAGCCGGAGCGCAGAAAACTGCTGCTTGTGGTCACCGACGGCGAACCGGCGGACATCGACGAGCGTGACCCGCAGCACCTGCGCCACGACACCCGGAAGGCGGTGGAGGAGCTCTACACCCGCGGCGTGATGACCTACTGCCTGACCCTGGACCCCAACGCCGACAACTACGTAAAACGTATCTTCGGGGCCAACAACTACACGGTCATCGACCACGTGCAGCGGCTTCCCGAAAAGCTGCCGGTACTGTTTGCCACCCTGACCACGTAAGGCGGCGGCCGCCCCCCGCG
>SKOF01000533.1 GCA_007120155.1 Thioalkalivibrio sp.
CAGGTTGGGACTTCTTCTTTAACGCACCCTTAACGCTTGGAGATGCCTGGGGCTGGTTGTACGCTCAGGGAGCTACCGATTCTCTTCCACCTCAACCAGTTATTTTAGACCCCAAGTCAATGTCATCTGTTTCAAGCAAGATGGAAGAAAAACCAGAACGCTTCCTCCAGGCGTGGCCCAACCCCACCAAAGACCGCGTAGTGCTTACCTACCCCAAAGAGGCCGAGGGGCTGGGCATGGTGCAAATCTTTAACCTCGATGGTCAGCTCATGCGTGAGTTTGCCGCCAGCGATGCAGGTTTTCAGGAAATTTACGTTACCGGATGGCCCGCAGGTATCTACATCGCCAAGCTTATTGTAAACAACAAAAATTTTGACACGGTAAAAATCAGCGTTGTGAAATAAGTCGCTTCTCGAATAGCTACAATGAAAAGCCGGTCTCTGAAAGGGGGGCGGTTTTTTTGTTAAGTCTCCCCGGGCTTTTTTCACTCTACTGCGTTTCGGTCATTTCAGTATTCTGCTCGAATTGACAAGAAGCAACAAAAAAACCCGCCTTCACCTCAGAGGCAAAGGCGGGCTGCAGGCCAAACGCGGATTTCAAAATTTGTTGCGAATCATCAAAATCACCGGCGTTCAGTCAATATGTTCATCATCGGTACTGTTCGCACTGCAAGCAAGTAAGCCCTTCCGACAGCATGGTCCATGTGTGGCCCACCATATCGCGGTCGTAGGTGTTGCTCACGTTTTTTACGTCGTACAGCAAATTGCTCAGCGAAGGGTCGAGGTACACCGATTTTCCGGCGGGTACCCGCACTTCAACCTTTATACGCTGATTGCGAATCGGGCTCTCGCGCGGAAACTCAATGTAGGGCTGAAGACTCAGTTCCTTACCGATGATTTGGTAAGAGTACGAAATCTGCTCCGCTCTTCGGTGAGCCAATTGCTTGTCCGAACCGTGTGCTGAGCGTGTTACCACCACTTCGTACACCGTGTCGCGCGGGTGCTCCACAATGTCGAGGCGCATGGTTCCGAGCACAATCTTGTCGGATTCGATACGAATCAAATCTGCAAAGTCATCGTCGTCATCGTATCGCTCAAAGAAAACGTCGGGCATCGCGCGTATGTGAAGCGTATCTCCCGGAACATCCCTCAGCGGGACAGATTCCGTTACCTTCTGGCTCTTCTGAAAGTCGCGTCCGGTAGAAATACCAGTGAAAATCAGCATACCGAGCCCTATCAGCCAAATGATAAAGAGTCCGGCTCCCACACCGCGAACCTTCCATTTAAGCCCGAAAAGAATGTGGATTCCGGCGTACATCAAGCCCAGCAGAGGCAGGCCCACCACCACAATGGATGCAATAAACAGAAACGGCCACGCTCCGGGAGGCGATATAGCCAGAGCGCCTATCTGGTGCAACATGTGGATTGGAAACTGGCTGCTGCCAACTGTAATTAATTGGAAGGAGCCCAAGCCCATAAAGGCTGCCAACAGTGATACGAGTACAATGACCGTGATGAAAATCAGCAGTACCCCAACAATTTTCACGATGGCGCGCAAGAGCAGCAGAATCAGCTTGCCCAGAAAAACAAAGAACGATTCAATTCCGTTGCGTGCATCATTGCTTACGCGCGCGGCTGTCTCGGAATCGGCGAGGTCATTGACGTTTTTTTTTACGCTCTCGAAGGTTTCGTTTACCTTCTTTCCGATGTTTTCGGCCGTTACCGGTTCGCCGTGCATTTCAAGCTTTTCGGCTGCGGTGCGCGCTTCGGGCATGATAATCCACAGGATGATGTAAATCGGCACACCCGACAAACCTCCTATTGCGAGGACCACAAACAACAGACGAATCCACACAGGGTCAACTCCAAAGTAGGCACCAATCCCCGAGGCCACACCGCCAATAGTTTTGCGGTCGCCATCGCGAAACAGCCTTCGGTTTCTTTTTCGGCTTGAGCTGCTTTCCTGAGAAGTTGAGGTTTCCCGAGCTGGTTCTTCGCCGTCCACAAAAGCTTCCGGTTTTCCCAAAATGCTGATTACCTCATCTACGTCGGTGCTGTCAACCACCTCTCGTTTGCTATCGAGGCGCTCACGAAAAATTTCAGCAATGCGGATTTCGATGTCCGTCATGATTTCGTCCACACCGTCGGCAGTGGTGAAATAGCTCCGGATGGTATCGAGGTATTTCTTGAGTTGAGCGTAGGCATCCTCTTCTATGATAAAGGCAAACCCACTGATATTGATTGAAATAGTCTTCTTCATGTTACTTGGTTTTCCGTGTGGTTAGTTTTACGGCTTGCTCCAGTTCTTTCCAGGTGTCGTCGAGCTCTTTCAAAAAGGTGTGTCCTAATTCAGTGAGCTTGTAATACTTTCGTGGTGGGCCGCTGCGTGATTCCTCCCAGCGATAGGTGAGTACACCCATGTTTTTGAGCCGGGTAAGGAGGGGGTAAAGCGTTCCCTCAACCACCATCAGTTTCCCTTCTTTAAGGGTGTCAATGATTTCTGAGGGATAGGCTTCATTGCGGGCCAGTATCGAAAGAATACAATACTCCAGCACACCTTTACGCATCTGGGCTTTTGTATTTTCGATGTTCATGCTTACAGTACTTTCAGGGTGAATCGGGTGGTGAAGGTGAGGGCGCGTGCCGCCAATCCGGGGAGGTTGATTTCCTCCAACTGCTCGCGCAGATAATCTGCCAGCGTGCGGTCTTCGGTGTTGAGCTCAACCACCTCCATGTTTCCTTCAGGGTGCAGTTTGATGGTGGCCTCCACGTGTTGAGAATAGTCGCGTCGCTTCAGGGCATCGGGTACCTGTACCTTTTCGGTAATGGCTTGTGAAACTTTTCCCACAGGGTCGTGCGTGGTGGTTTCGGCTTGCGCGCTCATAAGGCTACCTGCCGTTACGAGCAAAATCATCAGTTTTTTCATCGTGTTCATTTTTTAGTTGTTCGAAAAGTGATTTCTTATAGTAGTTGCTGAGGCAAAGATATGGACTAAAAAATGTACTATGCTATACAAAGTACCATATTTTTTCATGAGGGTGGTGCGGCATGCTGTTTAAGTAGCATGTAATCAATGATAAAGATGAGGTAAAAAAATCAAAAAAATTTCGCTGTCAAAATGAACAAAGGCGAAAAAGGGCGTAAAAACACCTCTCAGCTACTTCCGAAAAAGCCGAAAAACGACGTGGATTTAGTTCTTTTTGCCCGGAATCGGCAGAAAGCGATTCACACGTTTCTGGTAATCGCTGTATTGCGGGTATTTGCCGGCGCTGATTTCTTCGCCAAACTGGGCGCTTCCCTGAAACAGGATGATGAGCAACAAAGCTCCGGCTATGCTCCAGTTGAACCATTCGCCGGTAGCAACCACGCTGAATAAATAGAACGTTACCCAGATTGATTGCTCGGCAAAGTAATTGGGGTGTCTGCTGAGCGACCACAGACCTTTGTCCAAAAAGCCTTTGGCGTAATCGCCGGTGAGTTTTTCGCCGCGATTGATTTTACCCCACTTGGCACTTTGAAAGGCCCAATGCTGATTGTCGGCGGTGGTTTCAAATACCAGAAAGCCCAGAAACACAAGGGCCAATACTGCGTCAATCCATCCAACTTCTTCCGAATTGAATTGCAGCACCACCAGCGATGGAAGGGTAAACAACAGGATAAGCGCGTTTTGATAAGCGGAGATAAAAAAGAGGTTGAACAACGTCCATTTCCAGCGTGGCTGAAACTCGGGTTTTTTGCGAAGCACTTCCCAGCGGTGGTCTTCCTTACCCGTCCAGAACTTCCATTTGTAGGCCCCATGGCGGGAGAAGTTGTAGGTGAGACGTGCACCCCAGAGCGTGGCGAGCACCGCCATGAGAACGAGCCGTGGTGAAAAATCGCCGTAGGCAGCCACCACCCACACGTAGATGGGAGGCAAAACGCTCCAAATCTTGTCCACCTGGCTGTTGTTGCCGGTGGCTTCGCCCAGAATGAAGCACAGCGCAGCCGAAATACCGGCAATAATCAGCAGCGTTTGCACAGCCTGTTGTTCGTGCCAGCCTAGCGGTGTGCCGAAGTAATAGGTGAAGATGGGTACAACAATCAGTGCGATGATGAGCAAAACAGCAGTCTGAACAATGCGCATGGGGTTGTGGTGTTTGATGCAGGGCGAAAGATAGCTTTCGCAGAGCTTGTTTCATTGGTTTTGGGGGATTTTGTATCATTGAGGCATCGCAAATTTTGTACACCATGAAAATCACCGGATTGATTTCGTTTTTCGCCTTCTCGCTTGTAATAGCAGCGTGTGGCCCCAGGCAAATGACCGACCAGGATGGTAATGTGCTGGAGGTGGTTGAAATCGGCAACCAACTTTGGACGGCCTCTAATCTGAACGTGGCTACATTCAGCAACGGCGACCCCATACCTGAAGTTAAATCAGCCGAGGAGTGGCGCAAAGCCGGTGAATCCGGTCAGCCTGCATGGTGTTACTTCAACAACGACCCTAAAATGGCTGCGCGTTTTGGACGATTGTACAATTGGCATGCGGCGACGGACCCTCGTGGATTGGCTCCGGAAGGCTGGCACATTCCTTCTGACGAGGAGTGGCAGGCTTTGTCTGAAAGTCAGGGTGGGCTTACCCAATCCGGAGTGCGTCTTAAATCAGCATCGGGCTGGGACCAGCAGGGCAATGGCAACAATCAGAGTGGTTTTAACGCGCTACCCGCAGGGGGTAGAGGAGGGCAGAGTGGTTTTACCGGTCAGGGACGTGTGGCTGTGTTTTGGAGCACCACATCCAAAAGCCCGAGCTTTGCCTATTACTACGTGTTGCACGCCTCGCGAACGGGCATTTTCCGTGAAGATGATGATAAAATCAGCGGGTTTTCTATTCGCTGTGTGAAGGACTAGGCTTGGCTACTTGTCGGTAGGCTTATCGTCTTTCCACTGGCCTTTATAGCGCACTGCGCTGTCCATGTCATAAAGGATACCAAAGCCATTTCGACGGTCGTTTTTCCACTCACCTTCGTAGCGGTCGCCATTGGGCCAGTAGTAGGTTCCCTGCCCTTCGCGCACACCGTTTACGTAGTTCCCTACGTATTTTTCACCGTCAACCCATTCAAAGGTTCCTTCACCGTGACGCAGATTGTTTTTCCAGTTTCCGCGATAAATACTACCGGTAGTCCAAATACCTACACCACCGCCGTTAGCCTTGCCATTCTCCACTTCGCCCAGGTAGTGAATTTTGTGGCCTCTTTGGCTGTTAAATGTGATTACCTGTATTTTGGATACCTTTTGAAGCTCTTTTTCTTTCTTAGCCAGTTTTGCCACAAGCTCTTCTTTTTCCGAACTCATGTGGGTCCCCATCTCCTTGAGGTGAGTAGATAGACTGTCCACTGTGGCTTCCAGTTCCGCAATGGTTTCACGCTGCTTAGACAACAAAAAGTCCCTTGGGTCGGCTTTCGTTTCATTACTGCTCTGCTGCATTTCGAGCATGTTTTCTACGTGCTCAATTCGCGCCTGAACCCGGGCTTCAAGCGCGTGGTCAACTGTAGCCAAAACATTCCGGTAGCTCTCCAGCGCCTTCTCATAATCGCCTTCCAAAATCAAGGTTTCATCAGCGCGGTTGAGATGATCCAAACGCTGCAGGCTAGCCTCAAGCCTTGCAGTTTCTTCCTTTTGAGCTTTGATACGCTCGGCAACCGTTTTGTTTTGCCCAAGCGCCCAGATAAACATACCGAACATCACCAGAGCTATGAGCGACAGGATGATAAACCACCCCGCGAATTTTTTGTTTTGCCAAAGGTTTTGGGAGGGCTGTTTCTGTTGTGACATTTTGCGTATGGGTATGGTTATATTGCTCCCGCAAAGGTAGTAAGAATGGCGGTTTTGCGTTTGAACCCGAAAGCAGCCAAAAAATCCCGAGACTGAATTTCGGAAAAAGCAATAAACAGTATCGAAGGGATTGGGCATAGATTGTTGAATCCGGGGATCCTATGCTGTTATCAACATTAGAGAGTTTTTATCTGATGGCAAGGGGCACAAGCGAGACGCTTGCGCCAGCAAATAAGGCGAGGCACCAGCGATTCAACTACGCCAAGGTTTACACTACGAAGTTTTAAACGTAGTGGTGCTTCGTTGATCAGGGGCGTTTGCACCAGTATTAGCCAAACCAAACCCACAAATATGCCGTGAAGGTCGTCGGGGATGGCAAAACAAAGCTCCGATAGGAGCGGCCGATATAATAACCCCGGATAAGTGAGGGTTGAAAACGCCTTTGCGTTTGAACCCGAACGCAGTCCGGGGATTGGC
>SKOF01000596.1 GCA_007120155.1 Thioalkalivibrio sp.
GTCTATACTCGTCCTCCGGTGCCCACTTTCCACGTTTTAGAATCGCTCGGGGATAACGTGTCATAATCTCGTCAGGTGGATCATTGTTCCCGGCGTATAAAGTAGTGTCAGGTACATGGAAATACCAGTCGTATCCGGCCCGGATTCTACGATGGACGTGTTCGTTCCCGTCCAGATCCTGACGTATACCGTAGAGAACTACTATCAACAATCCGTCATCTGGCAAGTCCATCCAATCATCTTCGTTACTGACATATTCCCGATCTTCGGTATAATACGCTCTCCACCCGATAACAGACATGTTACTGCCTAAGCAGTACCCTCGACCACTGCCGTGTAATTCGTTTTGATCCAGTCAATTATGTCAGTTGACGGGACGTTCAGAGAGTGCGACGTTCCGGTGTAATCCCACGGGGTAGTCCACCCGGCGTTTTCGAGGTCAGATACCTCATCAATGACACCACTACCTGTCTGTAAGCGACTGTTAACCAATTCATACTCGTAGTCTGGACGGTCAGCCGGACGGGGACCTGAATTCGCTTTGACATAATCGATTACACCGGACGCTGGCACGAGGTCATTCTCAAGGTCGAGGCCCGCGGGCACAGTCGGCGGTTCAGCTAAAATGGTCTGATTATTGTCAGTAAGCGGACGGTTCTCATCATCCCATTCTATATCATCGTGATATAGCTGTGCGTCGAAGCTGAATATCTCACGACTGTAGCCACTCGGTGTCGAGTCGCCCGGTTCGTAGACACAACTCTGCCATGTTATCTCGGGATTAGTCGTCTGTCCGCTCGGACCTGACGGAGATACGACAATATTACCACCCGACCCACTCCCAGTATAGCCATCCACGTTGTGACCATAGTTGTAGATGTAATTATTCGCCATGCAGCAGTGGGCCCGCATTAATGGCATACGACGGACATGATGGGCGTAGATACATCCTAAATGAGTGAAATCCTGGTTCTCAGCACCCGCCTGATCATCCATCAAGTCGAGGAGTCCGCGGGATCGAGCCTGATCGTGGAACGTGTGCCGATATAACCCCTCAGCGATGATACAGTTAATGACCGATGCCCTATCTGTGCCACCGTGCCATGACAGATTTGAAGAAGCTGACAGTGCAAAGGTACAATGATCGACCATCGTATCGGGATCTTCGGCGGTGAAATTAGTCTTCGCTTCGCTGACACCTCTGTCTCCAGATATGAAGGATATGTGACTGAATATAAGATTGGGCTCACGGGTCCGCACCCGACCCTCCGAGAAGGTGATACCAGGCCAGGGAGCCGTCTCACCGGCAAACCATAAATTCGGTGTATCTATCTGGAATCTGTCACCACCGATCTGGATCTGTCCACCGACTTCGAAGACGATGACTGTTGGATCGCCTGCGGCATTACTTACTGCTTCAGTTACACTTCCGGTACCTGAATAGTCAAGAGTCGTTACTGTCTCGACGTTGAGATTACCGGCTGCATCAGCATCGTACAACCAGTCAGTATCCGTAGATGTCTGATCCCAGCTAAATCCACCGTCAAGACCCTCGGGCGGTTCGGAAGGCGGTATTGTAGCTTCCGCGATGGGTATCCATTGATTATTCCGCCGTATCTTCGGCTGCGAAGAGGCCCACTGTCCCTGAACGCGAGCATTGAATTGTCCCGGTAGGACAGGTTCATCCACGCCCTCCTCGCTGTCCCATCCGTGTTTCGGATAATCGCTCATTGCCCTGTCTCCTGATCAATAGTCCATGTCTCGACACCCGTAAAGTTAGATAATCTGACCATATCCCATGCCTCATCAAGTCCACTCGTTTCCGACACGTTAGTATATGTCTCGATATCCTGCATTTCTTCGGTCGTCTTTCCCGTTCCTTCCGCTGAAGTGCCTGATTGAGACGCCTCAGTATCCCAGAATGAATTATTAACAACGCTATCAACTGTCGAGCCCCCGACAAGTCCCTGTCCATCAGTGACGATCACCACTGTTGAATAACACTTTTCAACGGTCCCAAGTTCCATATCCCCGACAATTCCGCCAGTCGAGGAAGAAGTCGAATCAGTCTCTCCTGTCGCATAACTGTTATTCACCGATGCGTCTTCTCTCAGATATGCGATCAATCCACCGGCCCGACTTCCCGTATTGAGGACATTACCTGTCGAATAGCATTCGCTTACCGTCGCCCCTCCCCGGAGTTCACCGATGAATCCAGCGGCTCGGCCACCGTTAGAATCCACGGCTCCCGTCGCAGAACACTCCTGGATAAGGACGTTCAGTCCATCACCCTGTCCAGCGAAACCAGCGGATCGAACTGCTGATCCAGTTTGAGTGACATTTCCATGTGCATGACAATTCGTGATCGTGGCCCCATCGAATGGCTGTCCGACGAAGCCTCCTACACCGGCGGCACTGGAAGTGACAGTCACGTCAGCACTACAATCTGACACGTCTCCAGCACCATCCGATACGAAGCCGCCTGTGTTATTGTTCGTGCCAGTGACATCTCCGCCTTGGACGTGGACATCTTGGATCTCCGCTCCTGATTCGAGGCGACCGATAGGCGATGTAGCAAAGTCACCCGTCACATCGACGTTGTTAAGTGTAACATTCTCGATGAAACCACCCGCCCCGATGGTGCCAAATAGTCCGACTTCAGTCTCCTCGGGCCGATCTATCACATAATCTTCAATATCATGTCCATTCCCATTCAGCGTCCCGGTGAACGTACTGAGCGGTTCCCAACCGCTACCACCATTCGCCGTGGCGCTGGCATGTGTACTATATCCGTCAGATGCCGAATTCAAATCATCGCTGAGAAAGTAATCCTCGGTAAGGTCAGTTCTGACGTTATCAAGATCATTCCAGTCCGATATTTCAGTTGGCATATGATTTCACTCTGACGTGTCAATCCACAATGCTCTCGGACTGACATCATCAAATTCCTCGGTGGGATCTCTCGGTCGCATATAAATCTCGTCTACGTCTGTAGACCAGGGGCTCGTTACCCGGTCATCTTCAGGACCGACCAACCAATCGAAGAAATAATACCAACTCTCGACAGGTTCGTCTCCCACGAAACTGGAAGCATTGTTAGTCCCCTTCAAAAAATCAATAGATGGATCGGTGTAAGCATGGTCCTCATAGTCACCCGCCGACCAGTCGCCCTCCTCCTCCCAACGGCGGCGGAGGGGTATCTCGTCGGTGTTCTCGGGGCCGCGCTGAATAACGTATTCGTCGTTTGCATCAGCGTTTGCATCCTGTGAATCCGGAACTGTCCAATCCAATACAATTCGCTCGGGACCACCTGTCAAGGTGACAGTTTCCGTATCAATGATAGTAGGATCATCCGCCCCGCTCTCATATTGACGAAGTTCTACAGTGAGATCCGGATTCGAAATTCCTGACAAATCCGAATCAACTACTACACTTTCGATGTGGATCCCAGCCGCCTCGAAGACGACGCCAAAACCGCCGTCGCTGAACGCATTGGAGTGGTAAGTCCCTCCCGTCATCGCCCCGACATTTTGACGGCGGAAATCAATGCCATCGGCATCTGTCAGGTTTGCTGTCCCTCCACCGTCAAGGGCATCCTGCATGTCAGCATCGATACTATTCCAGTTCTGATTGACAGGAATATGCCAATCGGTCTCACCCGCTTCAGGCTCGTTATAGCCCCGATTCGGCGTCGTCATGTATTATCTATGTCAGGTCCACGCTAACCCCGCCAGCCGGGATCGAGACCTGTTCTCCTGATGTAATGCTGTGAGGTGAATCATCCAAGGCACCTGTCACGAGTGCATTATCCGTATCCGTAGCTCCATCCCAAATGACATAATGGGTCACGTCGCCCCACGATTCCGTAGCCTCTCCGAAATCAATTGTATTGTCATTTGTCAGGTTCGTTGGATCACTGCCTGATACCGTCCAGTCCGCCTCCATCACCTGCTGTCGGTCGTAACTGGCCGCATCGACCTCGTTAACCTCGCCTGAATTTGTCGGATCGCCAGCATGTAGCGCAACGTGGGGATTCAGGGCTGCAATACTGCTCAGTGTCTCGCTTTCTTGGTGGTCTGTAAAGTCGCTCATTGTTTATCTTCTCCGTTGTCTTCAGCTTCTGACATATCAACCGTCGTACCGGATAGACCTAATGCTTTTGCCTGTAGCTCGGTGTTCTCGTCCTCTTCTAACTCCCCGATTTCCTCGACGCCACCGTATTCCTCCACAAATCTGTCACGATCCATGCCAGCCGCAAAGTAGGGTAAGGCTCTCGGGAAGTCGAGGTGCGCCTCGGACGAGCTATATTCGTTGAATGCCCTCATGAATGTCAGGAATTCTTCAGCATCGAAGCTGTCACGTTCCAGAGGGTTATCAGACACCGGCTGCTTGATCTTGAAGTCGATAGTGCCATCATACCCGTCAGCCAACTCGTCAGCCTTCTGTCTAAAGAGGGGCTTACCGACCAGACTTTCGAGGAATCGCCGCTCCTTATCGATCCACATGTCGTCTTTCTTGGACTGTGGCTCGACAACGAACTGATTGATGTCCTTCTCGTATGCAATTTTAAACTTACTGACAGGTAGCATCGAGAAGATGGCCTCGATGTCGTCACGGATTGCATCTTCTATGTCAGCGACCTGACCTTCTACGACCTGAACATCCACCATACTTGGCACGAAATCGACACGACTGGCGTACCCGTCAGATGTCCGTTCCTCGTCAAGTTCCCACTTTGACGTGCTACCCTCTTTGTGTGCCTCGGAATACGATTTCGCCTCGTCCTCGGTCCACGTATCAGACGAATAGATACGGTGGGGATGTCCTGCTAATCTGATAGCTGCATTCCTGTCAGCCACCTTTCGCTTCATACCCCTGATAATATCCTTGAGGGCAGGCCAGATCGTCCGACCCCACGGCGAGCCCTCTTTCGGATCATAGACAACTTTGATAATGTCATCTGCCGAGAAGAATATCGGCTCATTATCCTGGTGCCGTGACATGGAACGCTCTGCCTCGTTGTCATATTGGACGAATCCGGCAGGCTCCCCTGCGGCTGTCGTAGGGTGTCCCTGGCCCACATCGTCGCCAGGCTGAACGACAATATTCTGATTCTTCCGAAGTCTGATAGTTATGGTCGTCGGATCGAGCATCTGAATCGCCGCTAAACTGTCAGGTTCATCGACAGTCCCGATCTTCTCAAGAAATACTGCAGGCTTGACACGTCGCAGCGAGGGGATCTGAGCGAGGATATGACCGAGGTCATGGCCCGGCTCACCGGCATAGACAGCACAATTCTCACCCCACATCTGTAGGGCTTGTGTCATCTCATCGTCAACTTCCCCGTCGATCCTGGCCTCTATGTCCCATCCAGGCTCTACGACGTTCTCGTCAAATATCTTAAGTGCGGCCTGAACGAACGGAAACTCGATATAAAATTCCTCGAAGTCTTCGTATGCCCCCTCAGGCGGCGGAGCGATATCGGTCTCAGCCGTTTGATCCCTACCGAGGAAATTAGACGAGCGTCGGAACGGTGAACCATCCCGTGATATGACACCTTCACGATGCTGTCCCCGTGGATCGAGCCCCGAATAATCGTCTTCCTCTTCTTGCGCTGACATGATCTTTCTTTATATCCCAGCCTTATTACACTTTTAGCTTTAGGTGCAGCCAACCATTCTTCTTCTCCGTCTTTGTCACGAATGACGAAATCACGTCGCCATTCTTCGTCGTACAGACGACGCTCCAATAATCCAGATCGTCCGTTGGGAGGCCCGCAGCCTCTGCTTTATGCAATTTCAATTTGAGGCAGGCCTCGCCTTTATGCAGTTTGTAGCTACCGTGATTAAGCTCATATGTCGGTTCGTTGTCTGCTCTCCAGATTGACACCTTCGTAGCTCTCATATCGTGATGATGAAACCTTTCTGATTCGCTGTCATGTCCACCGAATCGGCCCATGCAGCCATAGCGGCGGCGTCGAGGTGGTCCGGTGAGGCTCCGTATTCGTCTTTGATCTCGTCTTTTGTCGTGGCGACAAGCACCTCGTTCTCCCTATTTGCATAGTATTTTTCCTCGAATTCGACAACTCGGGCGGCTGTCATAAGCTGATCTTTCAACTCTGTGTCACGAATGATGCCCCCGTCTTTCAGGAATTGGCCGAGGTGATACAGGGCTTCGGTCCAGTAATTCTTGAACATGTCTTCATCCACAGCATTCTTATTTGCTGCCCATCTGACAGTATCCTTTTTCCCTCGTAACTTGACAA